>NZ_JBIAXP010000011.1:0-256267 GCF_042896795.1 Kitasatospora sp. NPDC001261 | reverse complement strand
CTTCCTACGCCCCTGCGGCTTCCGCTCCCCGCGGATCTCGAAGTCCATCGCACCCCTTGAGCTGAGGTGTTGCGACGACCGTTAGAACCCAAGCACCGGGCGGGCCGGGGCCTTCGTCGCGCCGGGGTGCCGGTCGTGCCGGGGCGGGGGCGGGGACGGAACGGGGGGCCGGGTTCGGGATAGGACGGCGGCCGACGGGGTAGGCCCCGGGAACGAAAGAGGCCGAGACCCGTGGCGCCCTCCAGGAAAGGGCGCCACGGTTCCCGGCGCTTGGGCGGGCGCCCCCACCCAGGGCCGCCCGGCCTCGCACCTCCGACCCCCATCGGGGGTGCGACAGTGCCCCCACAGCCATCCCCCACGGTTGGGTGCGGCGGGCACGTTCACCATGGTGCGCGATCTCCATGGACGGCCAGTGACAGGAGTATGTCCAGTTCGTGGCGGATGGCCGTGCCCGGTTCGGTGCGGGTTCCGGTCGGTTCGTCCACCGGCCGGACCGGTGGTCCGTCCAGCCGTTCGTTCCCGGATGTGTTCCTGACAAAACTTGGGGCCGGCCCGGGGCGGGGGCCGACACCCCGGGCCCCGGTACGGCCCCGGCGCGGTCCTGGCGTGGCCCCCGGTCCGGCTTGGGTCCGGCCCCGCCGGAGCCGTGGACCGCGTGCGTGTCCGCGCCGCGGCGTAGGCTGGAGACCCCCGGCCGCTCGGCGTGCCGGGCCGTTCGCGTTGCCCCGGCGGGCCTTCGCCGCCCCGGGACAGCACCAGCCACGGGACGAAGAAGAGACCCCAGATGAGTCTGACCGGACTGCTCGATGTCGTCGCGCGGGACGCGGCGCTCGCCGAGGCCATCGAGGCGGCCACCGCCACCGGAGCCGCGGCCGGCGGACGCCGCCACCTGGACCTGGTCGGGCCGCCCGCCGCCCGGCCGTTCGCCATCGCCGCGCTGGCCCGCGCGCTCGCCGGGCAGGCCGCCGGGGAACGGGGCCGTCCGGTGCTGGCCGTCACCGCGACCGGCCGGGAGGCCGAGGACCTCGCGGCCTCGCTGCGCTCGCTGCTGCCCGCCGACGCCGTCGCCGAGTTCCCGGCCTGGGAGACCCTGCCGCACGAACGGCTGTCGCCCCGCTCGGACACCGTCGGGCGCCGGCTGGCCGTGCTGCGCCGGATCGTGCACCCGAGGGCGGACGACCCGGCGGCCGGGCCGGTCCAGGTGATCGTCGCCCCGGTCCGCTCGGTGCTCCAGCCGCAGGTCAAGGGGCTGGCCGAGCTGGAGCCGGTGGCCGTCCGGCGCGGTGAGTCGTACGACCTGGAGGAGGTGGCCCGCCGGCTCTCCGCCGCCGCCTACGCGCGCGTCGAACTGGTCGAGAAGCGCGGCGAGTTCGCCGTCCGCGGCGGCATCCTGGACGTCTTCCCGCCGACCGAGGAGCACCCGCTGCGGGTGGAGTTCTGGGGCGACGAGGTCGAGGAGGTCCGGTACTTCAAGGTCGCCGACCAGCGCTCGCTGGAGATCGCCGAGCACGGCCTGTGGGCGCCGCCCTGCCGGGAGCTGCTGCTCACCGACGAGGTGCGGGCCCGGGCCGCCGAGCTGGCCGCCGAGCACCCCGGGCTGGCCGAGATCCTCGACCGGATCGCCGAGGGGATCGCGGTCGAGGGCATGGAGTCGCTGGCGCCGGTGCTGGTGGACGACATGGAGCTGCTGCTGGACGTGCTGCCGCTCGGCTCCGTCACGGTGGTCTGTGACCCGGAGCGCGTCCGCACCCGGGCCGCTGACCTGGTCGCGACCAGCCAGGAGTTCCTGCACGCGTCCTGGGTCGCGGCTGCGGCGGGCGGGGACCGGCCGATCGACCTGGAGGCCATCGACGTCTCCGCCGCCTCGCTGCGCTCGCTCGCCGAGGTGCGCGAGCACGCCGCCGAGATCGGGCTGCCCTGGTGGTCGGTCAGCCCGTTCGCGACCAGCGAGTCGACGGTCGACGGCATCCTGGAGTTCGACGCCAACACGCTGACCCTCGGCATGCACGCCGTCGAGGCCTACCGGGGCGACACCGCCCGGGCGATCGCCGACGCCAAGGAGCGGCTGGCCGCCGACTGGCGGGTCGTCATGGTGACCGAGGGCCACGGCCCGGCCTCCCGGCTCGCCGAGGTGCTGGGCAACGAGGGCATCCCGGCCCGCCTCGTCGCCGACCTCGCCGAGGCGCCCACCCGGGACGTCGTCCACGTCTCCTGCGGCTCGATCGAGCACGGCTTCGTCGACGAGGACCTGAAGCTCACGGTCATCACCGAGACCGACCTGTCCGGCCAGAAGTCCTCCACCAAGGACATGCGCCGGATGCCCTCGCGCCGCCGCAACGCGATTGACCCGCTGGCGCTGGTGGCCGGCGACTACGTCGTCCACGAGGCGCACGGCGTCGGCAAGTACGTCGAGATGGTGCAGCGCACCGTCCAGGGTGCCACCCGCGAGTACCTGGTGCTGGAGTACGCCCCGGCCAAGCGCGGCCACCCCGGCGACCGGCTGTTCGTGCCGACCGACCAGCTCGACCAGGTCACCAAGTACGTCGGCGGCGAGGCCCCGACGCTGCACCGGCTCGGCGGCGCGGACTGGGCGAAGACCAAGCAGCGGGCCAAGAAGGCGGTCAAGGAGATCGCCGCCGACCTGATCAAGCTGTACTCGGCCCGGATGGCCGCCCCCGGCCACACCTTCGGCCCGGACACCCCGTGGCAGCGCGAGCTGGAGGACGCCTTCCCGTACGCGGAGACGCCCGACCAGCTGACCACCATCGCCGAGGTCAAGTCCGACATGGAGAAGTCCGTCCCGATGGACCGGCTGATCTGCGGCGACGTCGGCTACGGCAAGACCGAGATCGCGGTGCGGGCCGCGTTCAAGGCCGTGCAGGACGGCAAGCAGGTGGCGGTGCTGGTGCCGACCACGCTGCTGGTGCAGCAGCACTTCTCGACCTTCGCCGAGCGCTACGCCAACTTCCCGGTGACGGTGAAGGCGCTGTCCCGCTTCCAGACCGACAGCGAGGCCAAGGCCGTCCTGGAGGGGCTGTTCGAGGGCTCGGTGGACGTCGTCATCGGCACCCACCGGCTGTTCTCCTCCGAGACCAGGTTCAAGGACCTCGGCCTGGTCATCGTCGACGAGGAGCAGCGCTTCGGTGTCGAGCACAAGGAGCAGCTGAAGAAGCTGCGCGCCAACGTGGACGTGCTCACCATGTCCGCGACCCCGATCCCGCGCACCCTGGAGATGGCGGTCACCGGCATCCGCGAGATGTCCACCATCACCACCCCGCCGGAGGAGCGGCACCCGGTGCTGACCTTCGTCGGGCCGTACGACGAGAAGCAGATCTCGGCCGCGATCCGGCGTGAACTCCTGCGCGAGGGCCAGGTGTTCTACATCCACAACCGGGTGGAGTCGATCGACAAGGCGGCCGCCCGGCTGAAGGACCTGGTGCCCGAGGCGCGGATCGCCACCGCGCACGGGCAGATGGGGGAGACCCAGCTGGAGAAGGTCGTCGTCGACTTCTGGGAGAAGGAGTTCGACGTCCTGGTGTCGACCACGATCGTGGAGTCCGGCATCGACATCTCCAACGCCAACACCCTGATCGTGGAGCGCGGCGACACCTTCGGCCTCTCCCAGCTGCACCAGCTGCGCGGCCGGGTCGGCCGCGGCCGCGAGCGCGGCTACGCGTACATGCTGTACCCGCCGGAGAAGCCGCTCACCGAGACCGCGCACGAGCGGCTGGCCACCATCGCCCAGCACACCGAGATGGGCGCGGGCATGTACGTCGCGATGAAGGACCTGGAGATCCGCGGCGCGGGCAACCTGCTTGGCGGCGAGCAGTCCGGGCACATCGCGGGCGTCGGCTTCGACCTCTACATGCGGATGGTCGGCGAGGCGGTGGCGGAGTTCCGCGAGTCGCTGGCCGGCGGCGGGGAGGCGGAGGAGGAGCCGCTGGAGGTGAAGATCGAGCTGCCGGTCGACGCCCACGTGCCGCACGACTACGCGCCCGGCGAGCGGCTGCGGCTGCAGGCGTACCGCTCGATCGCCGCGGTCAACTCGGAGGAGGACATCCAGCAGGTCCGGGACGAGCTGGTGGACCGCTACGGCAAGCTGCCCGAGCCGGTGGAGAACCTGCTGCTGGTCGCGGCGCTGCGGCTGTACGCCCGGCGGTGCGGGATCTCGGACATCACCCTCCAGGGCTCCAACGTGCGCTTCGGGCCGGTGGAGCTGCGGGAGTCCCAGCAGCTGCGGCTGAACCGGCTCTACCCGCGCAGCCAGGTGAAGGCGGCGGCCCAGCAGCTGCTGGTGCCGCGCCCGAGCACCGGGCGGATCGGCGGCAAGCCGCTGGTCGGGCGGGAGCTGCTGGGCTGGTGCAGCGAGTTCCTGTCGGCGATGTTCGACGACCTGGCGGGGGCGAAGAAGTAGCGTCCGCCCCTCGGGTGGTCCACGGCGGTCTCGGGCTCTGCCCGGGGCCGCCGTTCCGTTTCTGTCCGCCTGCCTGTCCGTCCGCCTGAGCGGGGCGGGGCTGCGGCTGTGAACAGGGCTGTCAGCCGATCTTCCACTGGCCGGTCTGCGGGGCGAAGCCGCTGTCCAGGCCGAACTGGGCCTTGTCGAGCTTGACGTCCTTCGGGACCTCGAAGGTGACGAAGCCGAGGGCGCTCTCGCCGGGGGCGATGGTGGCCGGGACCTGGAAGCTCGGGCCGGCCTTGGTGTCGGCGACCGTGGTGCCGAAGGCCTGGCCCTGGGCGTCCAGCACCTTGGCGCCGTTGCCCGGGGCGTCGCTGTAGGCCTTCTTGCCGCTGGCCTTGATCCGGAACTGGACCGCGACGAAGCGCTTGCCGTCGGCCGGGTGGACGTACTCGTTGTCGGCCTCGGCGTTGTCGACCACCTTCACCAGCGTCACCTCGGCGGTGTCGGCCGGGTCGTTGCCCTTGAGCGGGATGGTGTCGCCGACCTGCGCCACCTTGGGGGCGTCGGCCGGCTTGCCGCCGCCGGCGGGCGCGCTCGCGGCGGCGCTCTGCTTGGGCTCGGTGGCGACGGACGGGCCGCCGGTGGAGTTGCACGCCGTCGCGGTGAGCGTGATCAGGGCGGCGCCCAGCAGCAGGGAGGCGGTGCGGCGGCGGGGGGTCGCGGACATGGGTGTTCTCCCGGTGATCGGTGGTCTTCCTGGCGCCGCCCCCGTTCGGTGGCGACGGAGAGATCACACCACTCGGGCGTGAACCATGTCAATGCGATTTCACAAAAGAGCTCTGTTCACATGTGAACTGGGATCGAGGGGCCCGTCGCTATGCTGTGCGGTCACAGCCCCGAGCCGCCCACCCCCGGTTCAGCGCCCAGCCCCCGCCCGCAGTGCGGTCGCAGCCCCCACCGAAGGAGCCCCCGTGCCGGACCGTCCCGAAGTGACCGCCGCCGAGATCGCCCGGCTGGCCGGCGTCGGCCGGGCCGCGGTCAGCAACTGGCGCCGCCGCCACCCCGACTTCCCGCGCCCGGTCGGCGGCACCGACGCCAGCCCGGCCTTCGCGCTCGCCGAGGTCGAGTCCTGGCTGCGCGCCCAGGGCAAGATCGCCGAACTCCCGCTGCTGGAGCGGGTCTGGCAGCTCGTCGACACCCTCCGCGACCCGGCCGGCCACCCCGCCGCCCCGCTGGTCGAGGCGGGCGCCCTGCTCCTGCTGCTGCACCGCGAGCCCGGACAGTGGGCCGAACTCGCCGACCGGCCCGACACCCGACTCGCCCTCGCACTGCCCCGGGCCGTCGCCGGCACCGCCGTGCACGCCTTCGGCCCGGACGGCGCCCGCACCCTCGGCCTCCCCGGCCTGCTCGGCAGCACCCAGCTGGACCTCGCCCGGCTGCTCGCCGAACTCGCCGCCCAGGCCGGCCCGGTCGGCGCGTACGAGCAGCTGCTCACCCGGTACGCCGAGGCCAACACCCGCCAGCTCAGCCCCACCCCGCCGGAGGCCGCCGAGCTGCTCGCCGCCGTCGCCGGCGTCCCCGCCACCGTGCTCGACCCGGCCGTCGGCCTCGGCTCCGTCCTGCTCGCCCACCCGCCGACCACCGGCCGCTACGGCCAGGACGCCGACCCGGTCGCCGCCGCCCTCGCCCGGCTCCGGATCGCCCTGCACACCCCCGCCGACGAGCCCGGCCCGCTGCCGCTCGACCTGCGGGCCGGCGACGCCCTGCGCGCCGACGGCTTCCCCGGCGACACCTTCGAGGCGGTGCTCTGCCAGCCCCCGTACAACGAGCGCGACTGGGGCCACGACGAGCTGCAGTACGACACCCGCTGGCCCGGCGGGCTCGTCCCGCCGCGCGGCGAGTCCGAACTCGCCTGGGTGCTGCACTGCCTCGCCCACACCCGCCCCGGCGGCCTCGCCGCGCTGCTGCTCCCGCCGACCGTCGCCGCCCGCCGGGCCGGCCGCCGCATCAGGGCCGAACTGCTGCGCTCCGGCGCGCTGCGGGCCGTCATCGCGCTGCCGGCCGGCGCCGCCCCGCCGTACGGCGTCCCGCTGCACCTGTGGGTGCTGCGCGCGCCCCTGCCGGGAAGCGACTTCCGCCAGGTGCTGATGCTGGACGCCGGGGCGTCGGCCTCCGGCCCGGCACCCACCGGACCGGGCGGGGCCGCCGGGGCGCAGGCCGCCGAGGGGGGCCGGGACAAGGTCGACTGGACCGGGCTGCGCCGCACCGTCCTGGACGCCTGGCGCGGCTTCGACCTCGCCGCGCGCGAGGGCCTGCCGGTCCCCGCCGACCGCCCCGGCGTCCACCGGGTGATGGCCGCCATCGACCTGCTCGACGACGAGACCGACCTCTCCCCGGCCCGGCACGTCCCGCCCGCCACCCCGCTCGGCGGCGCGGCCGAACTCTCCCACCTCGGCGGCCGGCTCGCCGAACTGCTGGCCGACCTGCCCGACCCGGTCACGCTGCTGCCGCGGCCGGGCGCCGCGACCGACGGCGCCTCCGGTGCCGTGCCCGTCGGGGTGGTCACCATCGGCGAGCTGGTCCGCGGCGGCGCGCTGGAGGTGTACTCCTCCGGCACCGGTGCCGCCACCCGGCCGGCCGGTTCGGGCGGCACCCCCGTCGTCACCGACCAGGACCTCGCCACCGGAGCCGCCCCCAGCGCCGTCCTCGCCACCGGCCCCGGCCCGGCCGGGGACGTCCGTACCCGCCCCGGCGACGTCCTGGTCCCCGCCCTCGGCGGCGGCACCGCCCGGGTCGTCCCCGCCGAGGGCCCGCTGGTCGGCGCCGCCCTCGGCCGCCAACTCCACCTCCTGCGGCCCGACCCCGCCGCCCTCGACCCCGAGTTCCTGGCCGGCCAGTTCCGCTCCACCGCCGGCACCCGACGCGCCGCCAGCCACGCCACCACCACCGCCCGCCTCGACATCCGCCGCGTCGAACTGCCCCGCCTCCCACTCCCCGCCCAGCACCGCCTCGGCACCGCCTTCGCCCGCCTCGCCGCCTTCGACGCCGCCCTCACCCAGGCCGCCGCCCTCGGCCGCGGCCTCACCCGGGCCGCCACCGACGCCCTGGCGACCGGCGCCCTGGCGCCGCCGGAGTAGGGCACACCTCCCAGCGGTGCACGCACCCCGAGGCCGCGTGCGGCTCCGACGTGGACGGCCGGTCCCGCCCCGGGGCCCGTCCTCGGGTCGGCGTCGCGCCCCGCTCCGGTGGGCGGCGGTGTCCCCAGGTGGGACGGGGTCCGTTCCGGAGGTGACCACGGCTCAGTACCGGCGCGGTACCGGCGTGATACCGATGCGGCAGCAGGCGGACGGAAGCCCTCCGGGGCGACCGGGCCTGGCGGTACGGTGGGCGCAGCCGTTCGCACCGTCCGTCGGTGCCGGTCCTCACCAGCTCAGGAGCGCGCATGTCAGGGCAGTACCCCGGGCAGTTCGGACCGCCGCCCGGCGGAACGCCGTACGGGCCGGGGCCGGGGCCGGGGTACGCGCCGGGCACGGTGCCGGGCGGGCGGCCGGGTGGGCTGCCCCGGCCGGTGGCGGTGGCCGGACAGGCTCCGGTACCCGGGCGGTTCGGGGTGGTCGCGCGAGTGCTCTGCGCGCTGGCCCCGCTGCTCACCTTCGGCCTGCTCGGGGCCGTCCCCTCGCTGCTGCTGGCGGTCCGGCGCCGACGGGCGTACGACATCCTCGGCGCGGCGGTGTTCTGCGCGCTGCTGCTCACCATGATCGTCTCCGCCGGGATCGCGGGCACCCTGAAGAATCCGGCCGCCGACACCACCGGCTCGATCACCCTGGCCGTGCTCTGGCTCCTGCCGACGGCGCACTTCCTGGTGATGGACAGCCGCGCGGTCTGGCTGGCCGGGCGGCCGGCGCCGCGGGCCGTACCGCAGGCCGTTTCGCCGTACGCGGTGCCCGACGTCTCGCCGTACGCGGCGACCGTACCGGGGTACGGCGTGCCCGCTCCCGCCGCCCAGGGCCCGGTGACCCCGGCCCCCGAGACCGCCCACGACCTGCGCGAGCTGGGCGAGTTGCTGCGCCGCCAGGCCCGCGAGGACCGGCCGTGACCGCCACCCGGCTGATCGCCGGCCGTTACCGGCTCACCGAGAAGATCGGCCACGGCGGCATGGGCCAGGTCTGGGCCGGCCAGGACGAACGGCTGTACCGCCCGGTCGCGGTCAAGCTGCTCCGCCCCGAGCACCTGGTCCCCGGCGGGACCGGCTCCGGCGGCGAACGGGCCCGCCACGGTGACGAGTTGCGCCGCCGCTTCCTGCGCGAGTGCCGGGTCACGGCCGCGCTCGACCACCCCGGGCTGGTCACCGTCTTCGACGCGGGCGAGGACGAGGGCGAGCTCTACCTCGTCATGCAGCGCATCCCCGGCGTCAGCCTGGCCGACCTCATCGCCGAGGACGCGCCCTTCCCGATCGAGCGCGCGGCGGCCGTCGCCGCGCAGCTGTGCACCGCGCTGGCCGCCGTCCACGCCATCCCGGTGGTCCACCGCGACCTCAAGCCGAGCAACGTCATGGTCCGCGAGGACGGCCGCACCGTCCTGCTCGACCTCGGTATCGCCACCGCCCTCGACACCGAGACCACCCGGCTCACCCTCACCGGCGTGCCCGTCGGCAGCCCCTCCTACATGGCCCCCGAACAGGCCCTCGCCGCCACCACCGACCCGCGCAGCGACCTCTACGCGCTCGGCTGCCTGCTGCACGAGATGCTGGCCGGGGAGGAGCCGTTCCGGGCCCCCACCGCGCTCGGCGTCCTGCGCCGGCACGTCGACGAACCGCCCGTCCCGCTGCGGGAGTTGCGCCCCGAGGTGCCGCAGCCGCTGGAACAGCTGGTGCTCGACCTGCTCGCCAAGCAGCCCGCCGACCGCCCGGCCGACGCCCGGACCGTCTACGCGCGGCTGCTCCCGCTGCTGCCCCCGGCCGACGGCGCCCCGCAGCCCCGCTACACCCCGCTGCCGGACCCGGCCCGGCCCTTCCGCTACCCGCACCAGCCGCAGCCGCCGGCCGAGGCTGCCGCGCCGGTTGCCCCGGCCGCCCCGCCGTCGGCGGTCCGCTCCGAGCCACGACCCTTCCTCATCCCGCCCGCGCCTTCGACCCCTCCGACCCCACCCCCGGTTCCCGCGGGCCCGGACCTCGGCGACGAGTGCGCCCGGCTCTCCGACCTGGTCGACGCCGGCCGCCACACCGAGGTACTCGGCCTCGCCGCCCGCCTGCTGCCCCGGGCCGAGGCCGAACTCGGCGACGCCGCGCCCCTGGTGCGCACCATCCGCAGCATCTACGCCCGCACCCTCCTGCACGAGGGCCACCCCCAGCAGGCCCTCCCCGAGTACCGCCGCCTCGCCGCCACCGCCGACGGCGGCCCGCACGGACCCCAGGGCCTCGACCACCGCTACCGCGCCGCCATCTGCCTCGACCGGCTCGGCCACGGCCCCGAAGCCCTCGCCGAGTACCAGGCCCTCCTCACCGCCCACACCACCCGCCTCGAAGCCGGCCTCGACACCGACCCCGAGCGCGGCTACGACCTCCGCGAACGCATCGGCCTCCACCTCGCCGCCACCGGAGACCCCCAGAACGCCTGGCAGTGGCTCCTCCCCCTCCTCCTCGAACGCGAACGCCGCGACGGCCCCCACCACCCCACCGTCCGCCGCCTCCGCCAATCCCTCTCCACCCTCACCCCCACCGCCACCCCCTGGCCCTCGCCCCGCCCCTGAGGCGGCGGCTCGTCGGGCGGGCCGTGTGGGAGGAGACCGCTTCGCCCTCACCCCCACCGCCACCTCCTGGCTCCCATCCCGCCGAGGCGGTGGCTCGTCGGGCGGGCCGTGGGGTGGGGACCGCTTCACCCTCACTTTCACCGCCGCTTCCTGGACCGCGCCCCGTCTCTGAGGGGGCGCGGCGTCGGGCGGGCTGTGGGGAGGGGACTGCTTCGTCCTCACTCTCACCGCCACTCCCCGGCCCCCACCCCGCCGCTGAGCGAGCGGGGCATCGGGCAGGCAAGGGGAGGAGACCGCGCCACCCTCACCCCGACCGCCACCCCTGGCTCCCGCCCCGCCACTGAGGGAGCGGCTCGTCAGGTGGGCCGTGGAGAGGAGACCGTTCCACCCTCACCCCCACCGCCGCCCCTTGGCCCCCATCCCGCCGCTGAGGGGGTGGGGTGTCGGGCGGGCCGTGGGGTGGGGACTGCTTCACCCTCACTTTCACCGCCGCTTCCTGGACCGCGCCCCGTCTCTGAGGGGGCGCGGCGTCGGGGGGGCTGTGGGGAGGGGACCGCCGTGGTCGGTGCCGGACGACCTGTGGGGCAGGACCGAGCCGCCGCTGCCGGTGCGGCAGCAGCGGCTCCATGGATCCGGCTGCCCGCCGTTGGACGACCGGAGCCGCCTGCCGCAGGAGTGCGGCTTCGGGACTGGCACGCACCGGGACGGGGGAGCGGCCGCCTCAGCTGCCGTCGACCGGGCGGCACCGTGCCGGTGACGTGGACCGGTCGCGGGTGGCGATCGACGGCTCGCATCGGCGGGCCCACCGTGGCGGCCCACAACGGGAGCGGGTCCGGTCGGCCGCGCCGTGCGGGGCTCGGAGCGGCATGTGGCGGCTGGTGGTCAGGAGCGTCATGTTGACCGGCGGCTCGCATCGTTGGGTTCGTCGCGGTGGCCCGCACGGGGGTCGGGTCCGGTCGGCTGCGCCGGTTCGAATCCGGAGCGCCGTGTGACGGTTGGCGGCCGGGGCATGCCGTCGGCTGTCATGCCGGGAGGTGGCTCCGCGCTGTTGGGGCCGTCGCGGTGACTGGCAAGGCGGCTGGGTCCGTCGGCTGCGCCGGGCCGGGTTCGAGGCGCCGTGTGACGGCTGGTGGCTGGCACATGCTGTCGGCTGTCACGCCAACCGGCGGCAACCGCCACGACAGCACCTGGCGCCTGCCCCTCCTGGGCGCCGTCCTCCGTCGCCGGTTGCGGCTCGGGCGCACCGGCCGCCGGATGACCGCGTGGGCGTGGCGTTCCCCCGTGCGGGCGCCGACTGGTGCGGGTGGGAGTAGGAAGTCGGCCGGGTCGACTTCCTGTGCTTGTGCGGGCGTGGTGGGGGACGGCGGGGCTGGGGCGTCGGGTAGCGGCGGCTGAGGCTGGCTTTCCGCGCTGCCTGGGATGCCGTCTCCAGTAGCCGGTTGCGGCTCGGGCGCACCGGCCGCCGGACGACCGTGTGGATGTGGTGTTTCCCTGGGCGGCGCCTCCCGGCGCGGGGTGGGGGTGCGGGAGTAGGAAGTCGGCCGGGTCGACTTCCTGTGCTCGCGTGGGTGCGTGGGGGCCTCGGGGATGGTGGTCTGGCCGGTTTGGGGAAGTGGGAAGTCGGCCGGGTCGACTTTCTGTGCTCGCGTGGATGCGTGGGGGCCTCGGGGATGGTGGTCTGGCCGGTGCGGGGGAGTGGGAAGTCGGCCGGGTCGACTTCCTGTGCGCGTGCGGGCGGGGTGGGGACAGCGGGGTGGTGGCTTCCCGGCCCGGCCCGGGGTGGGGGTGCGGGGGTAGGTTCGGGGGGTGACGACGAATGCTGTGCCGACGGAGACTCCGGGCGCGAAGTTGATCCTGCTGACCACCACCCACCGGGTGGCTCCCGGCCTGCTGGCGTGGCCGGCGTGGGAGGCGTTGCGGTCGGCGGGGCGGGTGCTGGTGGGGGACGAGGGGCATCCGCAGGTGGCGGCGGTGCGGCAGGCCGGGGTGGTCGTGGAGGCGGTGCCGGCCGGGTCGGCGCCCGCGTTGGCGCGGCTGCTGACGGGGCAGCCCGCGGGGGCCGGGCCGACGGTGTGGCTGGGCAGCCCGGACGGGGACCCGGGGCTGACCGACGCGCTGGCGCGGCTGGCGGTGGAGCACGCCGGCGAGGTGCCGGAGATCGAGGTGCTGCCCGGCTCGTACGACCTGCCGGGGTCGCGGCTGCTGGACCTGGTGACGGTGATGGACCGGCTGCGCTCCCCGGGCGGTTGCCCCTGGGACGCCGAGCAGACGCACGAGAGCCTGGTGAAGTACCTGGTCGAGGAGGCGTACGAGCTGGTCGAGGCGATCGAGGCGGGGGACCGGGAGACGCTGCGCGAGGAGCTGGGCGACGTCCTGTTCCAGGTGTTCTTCCACTCCCGGATCGCCGAGGACCACCCGACGGAGCCGTTCACCGTCGACGACGTGGCCGGGGACATCGTCGAGAAGCTGATGTACCGGCACCCGCACGTGTTCGGGAACGTCGAGGTCGAGGGCGCCACGGAGGCGGAGGCGAACTGGGAGCAGCTGAAGGCGGCCGAGAAGGCGGACCGCGAGTCGGTGCTGGATGGCGTGCCGGCCGGGCTGCCCTCGCTGGCGTACGCGGCGAAGCTGGTGTCGCGGGTGCGCCGGGCGGGTTTCACGGGGGTGCCGGACGAGGCGTACGGGCTGCCGGCCGAGCTGACGGCCGATTCGGCGGGCCGGCTGCTGCTCGCGGTGGTGCAGCGGGCGCACGACGCGGGGGTGGACGTGGACGCCGCGCTGCGGTCGGCCGCGCGCGGTTACCGGGACGCGGTGCGCGCGGCCGAGGGCCTCGGTCCGGTCGGGGAGTAGGCGCTCAGGCCGCCGTGGCGGTGCGCTCGGGGCGCCGCTGCGGCGGGACGAGTTCGCCGATGGCCTCGCCGACGAGGAGGACGAGTTCGGCGAGCCGTTCCAGGTCGAGGTGGTCGGGCAGGTCCGCCAGCGAGATGATCCGCTCGCCGTCGGGGCCGGCCACGGCGAACAGGTCGATCGGCCCGAGGTGCTTCTCGGCGGTGTCCACGAGGGCGGCGACGTCGCTGGGGCGGCGGATGTCGCCGCAGACGCCGACGACGGGGCAGCCCGGCCGGTCGAGTTCGGCGGCGAGGTCCTCGGCGATGCCGGCGTACTGGTCGGCGATGAGCATTCCGGCGGTGCCGGCGGCGGCGAACCGGCGGGCGAGGCCCGCGCCCGACCCGCCGTCGAGGACCGCGATGACGACGACTGACCCGCTGACCCGCATGGTCTGCTCCTCCCTGTGGGCGACACCGCACCGGCGCCCACGCGTACTGCGGAGGATCGTAGGCACGTCCTGACCCTCCGCAACAGGGATTACCCCTCAGGTGACCAGGCTCACGCCCGCCCCGCGGCCAAGAGTCGGCCAAGAGCTGTCCACGGACCGGCCACGGACCGGCCACGGAGTGTTGGCACGCCCGACGCGTCCGGTCGCGGAAGCGCGGCGGAGGAGTGGCGGGGAAGCGGCGCCCCGCCGGAGGGAGGGCGCGCCCGTCGCACCGGATACGGTCGGTCCATGCCAGCTCAGCCCGTCCCCGCCCGGCCCGCCGCCCCGTCGTCCGACGCCCCCGCCCCGCAGCTGTTCACCTGGGAGTTCGCCGCCGACCCGTACCCCGCCTACGCCTGGTTGCGCGAGCACTCCCCGGTGCACCGCACCACCCTGCCGAGCGGGGTGGAGGCCTGGCTGGTGACCAGGTACGCGGACGCCCGGCAGGCGCTCGCGGACAGCCGGCTGTCGAAGAACCCGGCGCACCACAGCGGGCAGGCGCACCGCACCGGCCGGGTGGGCATCCCGGGGGAGCGGCAGGCGGACCTGATGACCCACCTGCTGAACATCGACCCGCCGGACCACACCCGGTTGCGCCGGCTGGTGTCGAAGGCGTTCACCCCGCGCCGGGTGGCCGAGTTCGAGCCGCGGGTGCAGCAGCTCACCGACCGGTTGATCGACGGCTTCGCGCAGCGCGGTTCGGCGGACCTGATCCACGAGTTCGCGTTCCCGCTCCCCATCTACGCGATCTGCGACATGCTCGGGGTGCCGGCCGAGGACCAGGACGACTTCCGCGACTGGGCCGGGATGATGATCCGCCACGGCGGGGGCCAACGCGGCGGCGTGGGGCGGGCGGTGAAGCGGATGCGGGCGTACCTGCTGGAGCTGATCCACCGCAAGCGGGCGGACCTCGGGGACGACCTGATCTCGGGCCTGATCCGGGCCGGCGACCACGGTGAGCACCTGACCGAGAACGAGGCCGCGGCGATGGCCTTCATCCTCCTGTTCGCGGGTTTCGAGACCACCGTGAACCTGATCGGCAACGGCACCTACGCGCTGCTGCGCAATCCGGAGCAGCGCCGGCTGCTGCAGGAGTCGGTGGTGCGCGGGGAGAGCGCGCTGCTGGAGACCGGGATCGAGGAACTCCTGCGCTACGACGGGCCGGTGGAGCTGGCGACCTGGCGGTTCGCGACCCGTCCGCTGACCATCGGCGGGGTGGACATCCCGGTCGGCGACCCGGTGCTGGTGGTGCTGGCCGCGGCGGACCGCGACCCGGCCCGGTTCGCGGCGGAGAACACCCTGGACCTGGCCCGGAAGGACAACCCCCACCTGGGCTTCGGGCACGGCATCCACTACTGCATCGGCGCTCCGCTGGCGCGGCTCGAAGGGCGTGCCGCGCTGGCCACGCTGCTTTCCCGGCTGCCCGATCTGCGGCTCGCGGAAAGCCCGGAGAATCTGCGCTGGCGGGGTGGTCTGATCATGCGTGGCCTGCGCGAACTCCCGGTGGAATTCAGTCCGGAGAGCCGTTCCCCGCACGCCCCTCTGCACCCCGTTCCGGATGCCTCTTCGACGCCTCCGACCTGCTGAGATCACGCTGACGGGAGGTCGCCGATTGCCCGCCGACGGGGGTGTGAACACCCATCAATCCGGACATAACGCCGCTGTTGGTAGGCGATCGGACACGGGCCGTAATTGTTGTGTGATATCGGTGATATGAGCTTGTGATTGGTCTGATGATCTGTCTACTCTCCCTGGAGTTCGCAGCTGCGGACCTCGTACGCGGAACGCCGAATCCTGCCCGCCGCGTCACGGGAAACCGACCAGAACCCTGGGCAGGGGCGGGGGAACCAGGTTTGTTGCCGTCTCCCCACGGCTTGGGGTGAAGCCGCCCGAGCGGAATCGTTTCCGCGTACGGCGGCCGGGCCACCTCCCGGTCCGAACCCGACAGCTCACCTCGCAGGCGTACGGAGAGGGACCTCTTCATGCTGTTCGTTGGAACTGGCCGTCACCGTCGTCGCACCCAGGCCGAGAAGGCCATCGCCGTCGCCGGTGTGGCCGGCGTCGGACTCGCGATGCCGCTCCTCACCGCCACCGGCGCCTCCGCCGCCCCGGCCTCCACCTGGGACTCCGTCGCCCAGTGCGAGAGCGGCGGCAACTGGAGCATCAACACCGGCAACGGCTTCTACGGCGGCCTCCAGTTCACGTCCAGCACCTGGAAGGCGTACGGCGGCACCGCCTACGCGGCGCAGGCCAACCAGGCCAGCAAGGCCCAGCAGATCTCGGTCGCCGAGAAGGTGCTGGCCTCGCAGGGTCCGGGCGCCTGGCCGGTCTGCTCCCAGAAGGCCGGTCTGACCAAGGGCGGTGCCCCGGCCTCGGTCGACACCTCCTCGGACGCCAAGCCGCAGTCCGCCCCCAAGCAGCAGGCCCCGAAGCCCGCCGCCAAGCCGGCCGAGAAGCCGGTCGCGCAGAAGCCCGCCGCCCAGAAGCCGGCCCAGAAGCCCGCCGCGCAGCCGGTCCAGCAGGTCGCCCCGCAGCAGCAGGCGCAGCCGCAGACCCCGGGCTTCTCCGGCAAGGCCGGCTGGGACGCCGACGCCAAGGTGTACTGGTACCAGAACAACGGCGGCTGGTACTGGACCAGCCACCAGAGCGTCTACCAGCAGTACGCCGGCCAGGCCGCCGCCCAGCCGCAGTACGCCCCGCGCGCCGCGCAGCAGGCCCCGCAGGCCGCCGGCCACGACTACACCGTCCGTGCCGGTGACACCCTGTCGACCATCGCCGCCGCCCAGGGCGTGTCCGGCGGCTGGAGCGCGCTGTACGAGCAGAACCACTCCACCGTCGGCGGCGACCCGAACCTGATCATGCCCGGCCAGGTGCTGCACCTCGGCTGAGCCGCCCCGCCCGACGCCGGCAGCACCCCGAGGCCGGGGTGCCCGCCGGGGGCGCCCGCCGCCGCGCCGGAGCGCTCGGCGTCGACGCCGCTCCACCCCGCCGTCCGAAGGGGGCCGGTCCTACCGGTCCCCTTCGTCCGCATTCGCCCGCTCCGGTGGGACAAGCTGGGACAAGCAGGTGAACTACCGGTGGGTAGCAGGGCCACACGGTGAGACGGGACCGAGGCCGACGCGGCCACGGCAGCCCGGGCGGTTAGGCTCTGGTCGTAACGACTCCGCAATCGTCCTGCTGGCAGCACCACCGTCAGACCGGACCCTGCTCTCGCAAGGAGATGCCTCGTGCCGTCCATCGATGTCGTCGTAGCCCGTGAGATCCTCGACTCCCGCGGCAACCCCACGGTCGAGGTCGAGGTCGGCCTCGACGACGGCAGCACGGGTCGTGCCGCTGTCCCGTCGGGTGCCTCCACCGGTGCCTTCGAGGCGCTGGAGCTGCGCGACGGCGACAAGAACCGCTACTTCGGCAAGGGCGTCGAGAAGGCCGTCCTGGCCGTCATCGAGCAGATCGGCCCGGAGCTGGTCGGCTACGACGCCACCGAGCAGCGCCTGATCGACCAGGCCATGCTGGACCTGGACGCCACCCCGGACAAGTCCTCGCTCGGCGCCAACGCCATCCTGGGCGTCTCGCTGGCCGTCGCGCACGCCGCCTCCGAGGCCAGCGACCTGCCGCTGTTCCGCTACCTGGGCGGCCCGAACGCGCACGTCCTGCCGGTCCCGATGATGAACATCCTCAACGGCGGGTCGCACGCGGACTCCAACGTCGACATCCAGGAGTTCATGATCGCCCCGATCGGCGCGGAGTCCTTCTCCGAGGCCGTCCGCTGGGGCGTCGAGGTCTACCACACGCTCAAGGGCGTGCTGAAGGAGCGCGGCCTGTCCACCGGTCTGGGCGACGAGGGCGGCTTCGCCCCGAACCTGGACTCCAACCGCGAGGCCCTGGACCTCATCGTCGAGGCCATCGAGAAGGCCGGCTACGTGCCCGGCCGTGACGTCGCGCTGGCCCTGGACGTCGCCTCCTCCGAGTTCTACGAGGACGGCGCCTACCGGTTCGAGGGCAAGGACCTCACCGCCGCCGAGCTCATCGAGTACTACGCCGAGCTGGTCGCCGCCTACCCGCTGGTCTCCATCGAGGACCCGCTGGACGAGTCGGACTGGGCCGGCTGGAAGGCCATGACCGACAAGCTGGGCGACAAGGTCCAGCTGGTCGGCGACGACCTGTTCGTCACCAACCCGGCCCGTCTGGCCCGCGGCATCGAGACCGGCACCGCCAACGCGCTGCTGGTGAAGGTGAACCAGATCGGTTCGCTGACCGAGACCCTGGACGCCGTCGAGCTGGCCCAGCGCAACGGCTACCGCTGCATGATGTCGCACCGCTCCGGCGAGACCGAGGACGTCACCATCGCCGACCTGGCCGTCGCCACCAACTGCGGCCAGATCAAGACCGGTGCCCCGGCCCGTTCCGAGCGCGTCGCCAAGTACAACCAGCTGCTGCGCATCGAGGAGATCCTCGACGACGCCGCCGAGTACGCCGGCCGCGGCGCCTTCCCGCGCTTCCGCCACGAGGGCTGAGCGCTCCCGGTAGCGCACGCCTGACCGGTGCCCCGCCGTTCACCCCGTAGGGTGGACGGCGGGGCACCGTCGCGACCAGGAGGGGATACGGGAGATGGCTGGCTGGAGGATCCCGGGCTTGGCGGCCCGGCCCCGGTTCACGAGCCGGGCGACCGTCCTCGTCCTGGTGCTCTGCTCGCTGGTGGCGATCCTCGCCTACCCGACGCGGCAGTTCATCTCCCAGCGCGCCGAGATCTCCGCCCAGCGGGCGAAGGCCGACCACGCGCGCCAGCAGGTCGAGCAGCTGCGCCGGGAGAAGGCCCGCTGGCAGGACCCGGAGTACGTCAAGGCGCAGGCCCGCGCCCGGCTGCACTACGCGGTGCCGGGGGAGACCCCGTACATCGCGGTGGACCCGGCCGGTCAGGCCTCCGCCAGGACCTCCTCGTCCGCGGGCGGGGCCGCCTCCGGGCCGAACGCGGCGCCCGGCGGCGCCGCCGGCCAGGCGAAGGCCGCCAAGCCCTGGTATGCCAGCATCTGGGACTCGGTGGACGCCGCCGACACCGCCGCGGCGGCCCCCGCCACCCCCCTTCCCCTCCCACCGTCCCCCGTTGGAGACACCTCCCCCCATGACCACTGAGAACCACCCCACCGTCTCCGACGCCGACGTCGCGGCCATCGCCGCCCAGCTCGGCCGGGTGCCGCGCGGCCTGCGCGGCGTGGCGCACCGCTGCCCCTGCGGCAACCCGGACGTCGTGGAGACGGCTCCCCGGCTGCCGGACGGCACGCCGTTCCCCACGCTCTACTACCTGACCTGCCCCAAGGCCGCCTCGCTGATCGGCACCCTGGAGGCGGAGGGCGTGATGAAGGACCAGAGCGCCCGGCTCGCCGAGGACCCGGAGCTGGCCGCCGCCTACCAGAAGGCGCACGAGGACTACATCGCCCGGCGCGACGCGATCGAGGTGCTGGAGGGCTTCCCGAGCGCCGGCGGCATGCCGGACCGGGTGAAGTGCCTGCACGTGCTGGTCGGCCACTCGCTGGCGGCCGGCGAGGGCGTCAACCCGCTCGGAGACGAGGCGATCGGCATGCTGGAGGACTGGTGGGCCAAGGGCCCGTGCGTCTCCCCGGCCGAGGTCGAGGCAGCCGGCGAGCGGGTCGCCCGCAACCGCGCCAAGGAGCAGGACCACGAGGCCGTGATCGCCGCCAAGCAGCAGAAGGCCGCCGAGCGCGCCGCGAAGAAGCGGGCCGCCGAGGACGCCGCGGCGGAGCGGGAGTCCGAGTGAGCGCGACCCGGGTGGCCGCGATCGACTGCGGCACCAACTCGATCCGCCTGCTGGTCGCCGACCTCGACCCGGAGACCGGGGCGATCACCGACCTGGACCGCCGGATGATCGTCAACCGGCTGGGCCAGGGCGTGGACCGGACCGGCCGGCTGCACCCGGACGCGCTGGCCCGCACCTTCGCGGCCTGCCGGGAGTACCAGGAGATCATCTCCGGCTTCGGGGTCGGCCCCGAGCGGGTCCGCTTCGTCGCCACCAGCGCCTCCCGGGACGCCGAGAACAGCGACGAGTACGTCAAGGGCGTGCGCGACATCCTGGGCGTCGAGCCCGAGGTGGTGAGCGGCGAGGAGGAGGCGCACCTGTCCTTCGTGGGCGCCACCAAGGAGCTGACCGGCGGTCAGTTCCCCGGCCCGTACCTGGTGTTCGACCTCGGCGGCGGCTCCACCGAGTTCGTGCTCGGCACGGACGACGTGCAGGCGGCGCGCTCGGTGGACATCGGCTGCGTGCGGCTCACCGAGCGGTACTTCGGCGACGCCGAGCTGCCCTCCGAGGCGCAGGTCGAGGCCGCCCGGGCGCACGTGCGGGCCGAGCTGGACCGGGCCGAGGAGGTCGTCCCGCTGACCGGCGCGGCCACCCTGGTGGGCCTGGCCGGGACGGTCACCACGGTGTCCGCGATCGCCCAGGGCCTGCCCGGCTACGACTCGGCGGCGATCCACCACTCGCGGATCAGCCGGGAGCGGGTCGCCGGGATCGCCCGGGAGCTGCTGGCCGCCACCCACGCCGAGCGCGCGGCCATCCCGTCGATGCACCCGGGCCGGGTGGACGTGATCGCGGCCGGGGCGCTGGAACTGCTGGAGATCATGGAGCGCACCGGCGCCGCCGAGGTGGTCGTGAGCGAGCACGACATCCTGGACGGAATCGCCTTCGGTATCGCCTCCTGACCCCGTGCGGGGCTTACCCGACCGGCCCCGGCACCCCTTTCGGGGGGCCGGGGCCGGGGCGCGCCCGAGCGCGGGTGGGAAAGTTCGTGAATTTCTTCACATGGGGATCCGGCCATTCGCCGCACCGGCCCGCCCACTACGTCCGAAATGTGGGACCGAAGGCCCGTCGGCCGGGTGGCCCATGGGATCGCAGGTCAGGCCTCGTTTGAGGTTTGAAAATCGAAATCACGTGCGGGAACCCGGGCGTTGTGCGGATCGTTGCTGCTCAGGCCGGTGGTGCTCCGCCGTGCGTTCGCGCGGGGCCGCCCAGGGGTGGGGGCCACCGCGCCGGGCCCGGTTTTGCGGCCGCGCAGTGTAGCACGGGGGGTCCGTCAACTTGTGACCGGGCTCACGAAGGCTGCTCCGGACGGTGCTGGATACTTTCGGATATGAGCACCACGGAGCGTCCTCGCATCCTCATTGTCGGCGGTGGTTACGTCGGCCTGTATGCCGCGATGCGCATCCTCAAGAAGATGCGTTACGGCGAAGCGACCGTCACGGTCGTCGACCCGCGGTCGTACATGACGTACCTGCCCTTCCTCCCCGAGGCGGCCGGCGGCAGTGTCGCGCCTCGCAACCTCATCGCGCCGCTGCGCAGCACCCTGAAGAAGGCGGAGGTGCTGACCGGGTCCGTCACCGGCATCGACCACGCCCGCAAGGTTGCCACCATCCAGCCCGCGGCCGGTGACAGCTACGAGCTGCCCTTCGAGTACCTGGTCGTCGCGACCGGCTCGGTCTCCCGCACCTTCCCGATCCCGGGTCTGGCGGAGAACGGCCTCGGCATGAAGACGGTCGAGGAGGCCATCGGCCTCCGCAACCACGTCATGGCCCAGCTCGACAAGGCCGAGTCCACCACGGACGAGGACATCCGCCGCAAGGCGCTGACCTTCGTGGTGATCGGTGGCGGCTTCGCCGGCATCGAGACCGTCGCCGAGGTCGAGGACATGGCCCGCGACGCGGCCAAGCTGTACAAGACCGTCAGCCGCGAGGACATGCGCTTCGTGGTGGTCGAGGCGGCCAACCGCATCCTCCCCGAGATGGGCCCGGACCTCGGTCTGTGGACCAAGGAGAAGCTCGAGGAGCGCAACATCGAGGTCTACATCGAGACCTCGATGGACTCCTGCGTCGACGGCCACGTCATGCTGAAGAACGGCATGGAGATGGACGCCTCCACCATCGTGTGGACGGCCGGCGTGAAGCCGAACCCGGTGCTGGCCAACTTCGGCCTGCCGCTGGGCCCGCGCGGCCACGTCGACACCGCGCCGACCCTCCAGGTCCAGGGCTTCGACTACGTCTGGTCCGCCGGCGACAACGCCCAGGTGCCGGACCTCGCCGCGGGCGAGGGCGCCTGGTGCCCGCCGAACGCCCAGCACGCCAGCCGTCAGGCCGTCGTCCTCGGCGACAACGTGATCTCCGGCATGCGCGGCTTCCCGCAGAAGGAGTACAAGCACAAGAACCTGGGTGCGGTCGCCGGTCTCGGCCTGCACAAGGGCGTGGCGATCCTCTTCGGCAAGTACAAGCTGAAGGGCCGTCCGGCCTGGTGGTTCCACCGCCTGTACCACGGTGCGATGGTGCCGACCTTCAACCGCAAGGTCCGCGTCTTCACCGACTGGACCCTCGCGATGTTCCTCAAGCGCGAGATGGTCGGCCTCGCCCAGATGGAGAAGCCGCAGCTTCCCATCCAGGAGGTCACTCCGCCCACCAAGCCCGTCGAGGCCGCCAAGCCGGCCGCCGACAAGGAACTCGCCAGCAAGTAAGCGACTGAGACCCCGGTGTGGGAGCACCGGGGTATGAGTCGGAGGCTCTCCGCCCGGCAGCGTTGCCGGACCACGACCTCCGTGGTGCTCAGCCGGCCGTGCGACCGGGCGGAGTACAGAAGTAGAAGGTCCCCTGCCGAACCCTCCGGCAGGGGACCTCTCTCGTTGCGGGACCGGTCAGTCGGTCTTGATGCTCTCCAGGATGTCCAGCTTGGACGCCCGGCGGGCCGGCCAGATCGCGGCCACCAGGCCGACCACCCCGGCCAGCGCCAGGAACATCGCCAGCTGGCCGAACGGCAGGACCGTGGTCAGGCCGGAGAGGCTGGACTTCAGGGTGCCGTTGATCGCCCAGGCGATGAAGCAGCCGAGCAGCAGGCCGATGCCGGCGCCGAACAGCGAGATCACCACGGACTCCAGACGGACCATCCGCTTGATGCCGCCGCGGTCCAGGCCGATCGCCCGCAGCATCCCGATCTCGCGCTTGCGCTCGAAGACCGACATCGCCAGCGTGTTGACCACGCCCAGGATCGCGATCAGGACCGCCATCCCCAGCAGGCCGTACATCAGGTTCAGCGCGAAGGTGATGGTCTGGCTGAACTCGTCCCGGACGTCCTGCTTGGACTTCACCTCGATCACCGGGTTGGCGCCGGTGGCGTCCTTGAGGGCCTGCTTGAGGCCGTCGGTGGCGCCGTCCCTGCCCTTGACCAGGACATCGGAGATGTACGGCTTCGGCTCGTGCTTGGCGATCTCGCTGTTGGCCAGCATGACCGGGCCGAGCATGCCGCCGGTCTTGTACACGCCGCCGACGGTGACCTTGCCGGTGGACTCGTCCGGGTAGGCCACGGTCAGCACCGAGCCGGTGGTGGCGTTCAGCTTCTTGGCGGCGTCCTCGTCGAGCAGCAGCTGGCCCTGGCCGAAGCCGGCGGTGGAGCCGCTGGTCAGCTCGACGTCGGCGAGCTGGTCCAGGACGGCGGCGTCCAGGCCGTTGACCGTCCTGCTGGTGCCGTCGAGCTCCCAGTACGCGGTCGTCATCGCCGAGGAGGCGGCCACCCCGGGGGCCTTGGCGATCTGGGCGGGCACCTGCGCGGACAGGCTCATGCCGTTGGCGGCCCCGACGATGAAGTCGGCCTTCATCGAGCCGGTGACGGCCCGGTCGATGGTGTCATTGACCGAGGCGCCGATCACGGTGAGCCCGGTGACCAGGGTCAGACCGATGGTCAGCGCGGCGGCGGTGGCCGCGGTGCGGCGCGGGTTGCGCACCGCGTTCCGCTGGGCGAGCCTGCCCGGGGTGCCGCCGAGCCGCAGCAGCGGGCCGACCAGTGCGACCACCGGACGGGAGAGCAGCGGCAGCAGGACGAACACGCCGATCAGGGCCAGGAAGGCGCCCAGGCCGACCGGCAGCCGGCCGCTGTCGTTGCCGGTGGAGGCGCCGTAGCCGATCAGGGCGAGGCCGCCGCCGGCGAGCACCGAGCCGATCGTGTTGCGGACCACCAGGCTCTTCTGGGAGACCGGCTGGTCGCCGCTGCTCATCGCGGCCACCGGGGCGATCCGGGAGGCGCGCATGGCGGGCAGCAGGGCCGACGTGACCGTCACCAGGACGCCGACCACGACCGTCACCACGACGGTGAGCGGCTTGATCACCAGCGAGCCGTTCGGCATGTTCTCGTTCATCGCGCCGATCAGCGACTGCATCCCGGCGCCGATCCCGATGCCGGCGGCCAGACCGGCCACCGCGGAGACGGTGCCGATCAGCAGCGCCTCGATCAGCACGGACCGGGTGACCTGCTTGCGGCTGGCACCGATGGCCCGCATCAGGGCCAGCTCCTTGGTGCGCTGGGCGACCAGCATGGTGAAGGTGTTGGCGATGATGAAGATGCCGACGAAGAGCGAGATGAAGGCGAAGACCAGGAGCATCGTGCGCATGCTGCTGGTGCTCCTGGTGATCATCTCCTGCTCGTCGGCCTTGAGCTTGGCGCCGGTCTCGATGTCGAACTGGTGGCCGGAGGGCACCACGGGCTGGGCCTGGGCGAGCAGTGCGTCCTGGCTGGTGCCGGGCTTGGTGGTGAGCACGACGCTGCTGTAGCGGCCGGGCTCCAGCAGGGTCTGCTGGGCGGTGGCCCGGTCGAACAGGGTGAGCGAGCCGCCGGTGTTCACCACCGGGTCGTCGGTGGTGAAGATCCCGGTGAGCTTCGCCTCGATCACCGGTCCGTTGGCGGCGACCCGGACGGTGTCGCCGACCTTGTAGCCCGCCTTGTCGGCGGTCCTGCGGTCGAGCGCGACCTCCTTGGCGGCCTTCGGGCCCTGGCCCTCGGCCATCGGGTAGCGCGGGTCCTTGCCGTCCTGGCCGGGTGCGAAGTTGGCGCCCTTGGCGGCCCAGACCTGGCCGATCAGGTTGCCCTTCTTGTCGGCCACGCCGGTGAAGCCGCTGACCACGCCGCGGGCGCCGGCGGTGCCCGGCAGGGCGGCCAGCTGCTGGACGGTGGCGTCGGTGAGGGTGGCGGAGCCGCCCTCGCTCTTCTGCCGGGCGGAGGCGTTGGAGCCGGCCGCGCGGTCCACCACCTGGACCGAGACGTCCGAGTAGCTCTTGGAGTTGCTGTCCCGCATGGCCTTGCCGAAGGTGTCGGAGAAGACCATGGTGCCGGCCACGAAGGCGGTGCCGAGCATGACGGCCAGGGCCGTCATCAGCAGCCGGCCCTTGTGGGCCAGCACGTTGCGCAGTGCGGTGCGATACATGGGGTGTCCTGGGAAGGTCGGTGAGCGGGCTGCGACTGCTGCGCCGGACTAGCTGGTGCGGCCCTTGGCGTCGAAGCGGCGCATGCGGTCCAGGACGGTGTCGGCGGTGGGCTGGTGGAGTTCGTCGACGATGCGGCCGTCGGCGAGGAAGACGACGCGGTCGGCGTAGGAGGCGGCGACGGGGTCGTGGGTGACCATGACGACGGTCTGGCCGAGCTCGCGCACGGAGTTGCGCAGGAAGGAGAGGATCTCGGCGCCGGAGCGGGAGTCGAGGTTGCCGGTGGGCTCGTCGGCGAAGATGATGTCGGGCTTGCCGGCGAGGGCGCGGGCGCAGGCGACGCGCTGCTGCTGGCCGCCGGAGAGCTGGGAGGGCCGGTGGCTGAGGCGGCCGGAGAGGCCGACGGTGTCGACGACGCGGTCGAGCCAGGGCTTGTCGACCTTGCGGCCGGCGATGTCCATGGGGAGGGTGATGTTCTCCAGGGCCGTCAGCGTGGGGAGCAGGTTGAAGGCCTGGAAGATGAAGCCGATGTGGTCCCGGCGCAGCTGGGTGAGCTGCTTGTCCTTGAGGCCGACGAGCTCGGTGTCGCCGATGGTGGAGGAGCCGGAGGTGACGGTGTCGAGGCCGGCCATGCAGTGCATGAGGGTGGACTTGCCGGAGCCGGAGGGGCCCATGATGGCGGTGAACTCGCCCTGGGGGAACACGACGCTGACGTTGTCGAGGGCGACGACGCGGGTCTCCCCCTCCCCGTAGACCTTGTTCAGGCCGGTGGCTCGGGCGGCCGCCAGGCCGGTGCGGACGGCGGTTGCGGTCGACGTGGTCACGGGGACTCCTAGTGCTCGCGGACTTGTACCTCCATGCTCCGCGACGTGATCATGGTTCTGCGTCGCTCCGCCGGACGGTTGGTCCTACCACCGCTGGGCGTAGGGGCGGGCGACCCCCTCCTCCTGCGGTATGACGTGAACCCTGAGGCGGACGGGTGGCCGGAACGGATATCCTTCGTGGCCGAATCCCGGACAGTTCGTCAGATGGCAAGGAAACATGACAACTTCCGGGGCTGGGAACATGCGAAAGGGTGATCCGGGAGACTAGGCTCAGGGGGTCCCACAGACGCCCGGATGGTGGAACGCAGACACGGGCAGCTTAAAACTGCTTGGCCGCGAGGCCGTGCCGGTTCGAGTCCGGCTCCGGGCACCGATCACCCGGCGGGGGCGCGACGGCGTCCCCGCCGGTCGTTGTTCACCGGATCCTCCTCGCGGCGTATCCCGGAATTTTTGCCAAGCCATTACCCTTGTGCATGGGCGGTGCAGTGCCGCCACGGAGGGAATGAGCAATGAGAAGCAGCAACCCGGTCTTCTCGCGGGAGGGGTCCTTCACCCGCGACTCCGGCTACGCGGGGTTCGGTACCGCGCAGGCCGGGACCCAGCACGGCCAGAACCAGTACGGCCAGAACCCCTACGCGGGTACGCCCTACGCCCAGCAGCAGCCGCAGGGCCAGCCCATGACCGACGAGCAGCTCTACGAGCTGTACAACGGGCCCTCGGCGGGCCCGGCGGCCACCGGGCGGATGACGCTGGACGACGTGGTCGCCCGCACCGCCATGACGCTGCTGACGCTGGTCGTCGCCGGCGCGGTGGCCTGGTTCGCGCTGCCGTTCGAGAACTTCGGCTTCGCGATCGCCGCCAGCCTGGTGGCCATGGTCGTCGGCCTGGTGGTCTCGTTCAAGCGCAGCGTCAGCCCGCCGCTGATCCTGACCTACGCGGCCCTCCAGGGCTTCGCGATGGGCGCCGTCTCGCACGCCTTCAACACCATGCTGAACGGCATCGTGATCCAGGCGGTGCTGGGTACGGCGGCGGTCTTCGGGGCGATGCTGTTCGCCTACAAGAGCGGCCGGATCCGGGTCACCGCGCGCTACCAGCGGATCGGCATCGCGATCGCCCTGGGCTTCGTGCTGCTGATGATGGTCAACATGATCGCGATGGCCTTCGGTGCCGACATGGGCCTGCGCTCCGGCCCGCTGGGCATCGTGGTCGGTCTGGTCGGCATCGGCCTGGGCGCCTTCTTCCTGTCGCTGGACTTCGCGGCGATCGAGGAGGCCATCGCCCAGGGCGCCCCGCAGCGGGAGTCCTGGCGGGCCGCCTTCGGGCTGACCCTGTCGCTGGTCTGGATCTACATGGAGATGCTGCGGCTGATCGCGATCCTGCGCGGCGACGACTGACGGTCCCTTCCTTCGTGAACCACTGCCGCCGGGCCCCGCAGCGACTCGCTCCGGGGCCCGGCGGCTTTTCGCCTAGGCTCGCTGCCATGCATGACGTAGAGCCCCACGACGTAGCGCCCCTGGACGTGGACCCCCTGGTCGAAGCCGTCGAGTCCCTGGCGGATCGTTTCCGCTCGCTGCCGCAGAGCAGGCTGCTGGGCGCCGTGCCCGGGTACGGGTCGCGGGCGGCGGCCGCGCTGGAGCTGGCCCGGCGGCTGGTCGCGCTGACGGCGGCGGTGGAGGGCGGCCCGCGGCGGGAGTTCCCGGACGCCGGGGCCTTCGCGGTGGGGGACCAGCTGGCCGTCGCCGGGCACGACCTGGCGGCCGCGCTCGCGGGGCTGCGGGAGGACGCCCTGGTGGGGCTGCCGGAGGGGCCGGTGGCGGCGGCCGCGGTGCTGGCCCGGGCGGTGGCGGCGGCGCGGGAGACGGCGGCGCTCTGCGGCTGAGGCCCGGAGGAGTCCGGACACGCCGAAGGCCGGCCGGGTCGGTAACCCCGTGACCCGGCCGGCCTTCGGCGCGCTGCTGCTGGTGAGCCGGTGTCAGATGCTGGCGACCACCCGGTCGGCCAGCACGTAGACGGCCTCCTCGTCGGTGGAGAAGGTCAGCGAGTACGAGCCGGAGAAGCGCGAGCCGCCGAGCAGCCGGACGTGCTCACCGGCGCGGACCGCGTCGATCAGCCGGTAGGCGGCCTCCCGGTCGCCCGGGGCCACGCAGAGGGTGGTGCCGTCGGCGAAGGCGTACACGTCCAGGGTGCCCAGCGGGCCCGGGCGGACGTCGACCAGGGCGACGGCCTCCTCGGCGAGGGCGGCCAGCCGGCTGTCCGTCCACTCCCGGGACGGCGCCTGGCTGGGCACGAAGTCGGGGTGCGAGGGGTGGCGGCGCGGGTCGGGCGCGGCGACCGGGGCCTCCTCGACGGCCTGGTCGGCGTCCAGCAGCCCGGCCTCCAGGCCGGTGGCCAGCAGGTCGGCCTCGCGGCGGGCCCGGGCGTCCTTGGTCTCGCCGGCCGGGTGGCCGGGGCGCAGCGGCACGCCGCCCTCGCCGCCGGGCTCGGCCGGGGCGGAGCCGCCCTCGTTGATCAGGTCCTCCAGCGCGGAGCGCAGCGCCTCGCCGAACTCCGGGTCCATCGTCCCGGCGTTGTCGACGGCGTCCTGCGGGCCGGTGGGGCGGGGGAAGAAGAGCGGCCACTCCTCGGTGCCGGAGAAGGTGCCGGAGAACGGGGAGTCGAACAGCGGCGCGTCCTCGGCCGCGCGGGCCTCCTGCTCGGCCCAGAACGCCCGGGCCTCCGTGATCTCCCGCTCGCGGTCGGCGGCGAGCGCCTCGGTGACGGCCCGGCGTATCGCGGCCTCGTCCACGGGTGCGGGCGCGGACGGGGCCGCGGCCCGTGCGTCCAGCCGGCGGGAGAGCCCGCGGAGGTGGAGCAGCACGGCGGTCGACACGGCGATCAGGATCAGCAGCAGGATGGTGTAGACGGCGCTCACGGAACGTACTCCTAGCGAGGAGCGGAACGGGGTTACGTGTCCACACTGCCGCATGCGGGGCTGTTACCGCAGGGGCGAATGTCCAATTCATCCCGGACTTTCGCTCTTGTCCCCAAATTGTTAGGTAACACCGTTCTACGCAGTGGAGTTGATCCGCTCCGCAGTGTCGATTTCCGGGTCGAAAACGAACGAAATGAGGGCCGGATCGACCTCTCGGTGTGATCCGGCCCTCAATTACGCTGCGTCACTCCAAATGGGTGGTCCAGACCCTTCGGAGGGCGCCCGGAGGGTCAGCTGAGGCGCTCGACGACCATCGCCATGCCCTGGCCGCCGCCGACGCACATGGTCTCCAGGCCGAACTGCTTGTCGTGCCACTGCAGGGAGTTGATCAGCGTGGTGGTGATCCGGGCGCCGGTCATGCCGAAGGGGTGGCCGACCGCGATCGCGCCACCGTTGACGTTCAGCCGGTCCAGGTCGACGCCGAGGTCACGGTAGGAGGGGATCACCTGGGCGGCGAAGGCCTCGTTGATCTCGACCAGGTCGATGTCACCGATGGTCAGGCCGGCCCGCTTGAGCGCCTGCTTGGAGGCCTCGACCGGGCCGTAGCCCATGATCTCGGGGGAGAGCGCGCTGACACCGGTGGAGACCACCCGGGCGAGCGGGGTGATGCCCAGCTCGCGGGCCTTGGTGTCGGACATGATCACCAGCGCGGCCGCGCCGTCGTTCAGCGGGCAGCAGTTACCCGCGGTCACGGTGCCGTCGGGGCGGAACACCGGCTTCAGGCCGGCCACGCCCTCCAGGGTGACGCCGGCGCGCGGGCCGTCGTCCGTGCTGACCACGGTGCCGTCCGGGAGCGTCACCGGCGTGATCTCGCGCTCCCAGAAGCCGGCCTTGATGGCGGCCTCGGCGAGGTTCTGCGAGCGGACGCCGAACTCGTCCTGCTCGGCGCGGGTGATGCCCTTGAGCGCGGCCAGGTTCTCGGCGGTCTGGCCCATCGCGATGTAGGCGTCCGGCACCAGGCCGTCCTCGCGCGGGTCGTGCCACTCGCCGCCACCTTCTTCGGCGCGCTTCTTCGTACGGGCCTGGGCCTCGTCGAAGACCGGGTTCATGGTGCCCGGCAGGCCGTCCGAGGTGCCGTTGACGCTGCGCGAGACGGTCTCCACGCCGGCCGAGACGAAGACGTCGCCCTCGCCCGCCCTGATCGCGTGCAGCGCCATCCGCGTGGTCTGGAGCGAGGAGGAGCAGTAGCGGGTGATGGTGGCGCCCGGCAGGTAGTCCATGCCCATCTGGACGGCCACGATGCGGGCCAGGTTGTGGCCCTGCTCGCCGCCGGGCAGGCCGCAGCCCAGCATCAGGTCGTCGATCTCGCGCGGGTCGAGCTGCGGGACCTTGGCCAGGGCGGCCTGGATGACGTGGGCGGTCAGGTCGTCCGGGCGGACGTCCTTGAGCGAGCCCTTGAAGGCCCGGCCGATCGGCGAACGGGTGGCGCTGACGATGACGGCTTCGGGCATGGCGGGCTCCTCGCTGGGTGACGGCGGACCTGACGTCCGGGAGGAAAGTTACCGCCTGGTAGATCAGGCGTCACCCGCCGCAGCGTGTGAGCTGGCCGACGTATTCCCGGGGCCCCCGTCGGGGGTCGTACCAGCCTCCTTCCCGCTCTCCGGGCCGGGCAGACCGATCCGCAGCCGGTGCCTCAACTGGGCCCAGCGGCGGCCCGTGCCCTCCGCCGGTACGGCCGCCACCTCGGTGCCCTCCCGACCGGCCGCCGTGGCGGCCGCGACCGCGACCGGCAGCACCGCGCCGCCCGGGACGGCCGTGGCAGGACGCTCCTCCTCCGGCCAGAGCCCGAGCGCGGCGCAGACCGAGGGCAGCACGGCCATCGCGGCGGTCGCGTAGCCCTGGGCGGAGGGGTGGTAGCGGTCGGCGGCGAACATCTCCGGGCGGGCGGCGAACTCCGGGCCCAGCAGTGAGCCCAGCGAGACCGTCCGGCCGCCCGCCTCCACCACCGCGATGGTCTGCGCGGCGGCCAGCTGCCGGCTCAGCCGGCGGGCCACCCAGCGCAGCGGCGGCCGCACCGGCTTGATCGTCCCGAGGTCCGGGCAGGTGCCCACCACCACCTCGCAGCCGTTGGCGCGCAGGGCGGCGACGGCCTCGCCGAGCTGGCGGACGGCCAGCTGGGCCGGGCTGTGCCGGGTCACGTCGTTGGCGCCGACCATGATGACGGCGACGTCCGGGTGGTGCGGCAGGGCCTGCTCCAGCTGGCCGGAGAGGTCGGCGGAGCGGCCGCCGGAGCGGGCCACGTTGACCAGCCGGACCGGGCGCTCGGCCACCGAGGCGAGGCCCGCGGCCAGCAGCGCGCCCGGGGTCTCGCCGGCCCGGGCCACGCCGAGGCCGGCGCCGGTGGAGTCACCGAGGACGGCCAGCACGAGCGGGGCCTGCGGGTCGGCGGCGCGGTCGGCGAAGGCCTCCCCGTAGACGCCGTCCGCCTTGGGCGGGACGGTCTCCAGGACGCCGATGGCCTGGATGGCGAGTCTGCTCTCGGTCACCAGCAGGCCGACGACGCCCACCCCGAGCAGGCCGAGGCCGCCGCCGCCGTACGCCGCCGCGGTGGCGATCCGGCGGGCCACCCGGGCCCGCGAGTCCCGTGCCCCTGGCATCCGGTGCCCCCTTCACGTGCTCTCCTGCCGGCCCCTCCGGGGCCACGGCCATGCCTGCACAGCGCTCTTACCCGTGCGGAGGGCGGGAGTACCGGGGGTGCCGCTGGGGGTGGGCCATTGGGGGAGGGGTGCAGGAGGGGAGCCGCGGGGCGGGTGCCACGCCCTACGCTTTGCAGTACCGAACTCCGCAGTACCGAAATCGCATGCCCACAGACCGGGAGGATCCCCGTGCGGTACCACAACTCGATCATCGACCTCGTCGGCAACACGCCGCTGGTCAAGCTGAACAAGGTCACCGAGGGCATCAGCGCGACAGTGCTGGCCAAGGTCGAGTACTTCAACCCCGGCGGCTCGGTCAAGGACCGCATCGCGATGCGCATGATCGAGGCCGCCGAGGCCTCGGGCGCCCTCAAGCCGGGCGGCACCATCGTCGAGCCGACCTCCGGCAACACCGGTGTGGGCCTGGCGATCGTGGCCCAGCAGAAGGGCTACAAGTGCATCTTCGTCTGTCCTGACAAGGTCTCCACCGACAAGATCAACACCCTGCGCGCGTACGGCGCCGAGGTGGTCGTCTGTCCGACCGCCGTCGCCCCGGAGCACCCGGACTCCTACTACAACGTCTCCGACCGCCTGGTCCGGGAGACCCCGAACGCCTGGAAGCCGGACCAGTACTCCAACCCGGACAACCCGGCCTCGCACTACCACTCCACCGGCCCGGAGCTGTGGGAGCAGACCGACGGGAAGATCACCCACTTCGTGGCGGGCGTCGGCACCGGCGGCACCATCTCCGGCACCGGCAACTACCTGAAGGAGGCCTCCGGCGGCAGGGTCAAGGTGATCGGCGCCGACCCGGAGGGCTCGGTCTACTCGGGCGGCACCGGCCGGCCGTACCTGGTCGAGGGCGTCGGTGAGGACTTCTGGCCGACCGCCTACGACCGCGGTGTCGCGGACGAGATCGTCGCGGTCTCCGACAAGGACTCGTTCCAGATGACCCGCCGCCTGGCCAAGGAGGAGGGCCTGCTGGTCGGCGGCTCCTGCGGCATGGCCGTGGTGGCCGCGCTGGAGGTCGCCAAGAAGCTCGGCCCGGACGACGTCGTCGTGGTGCTGCTGCCGGATGGCGGCCGCGGCTACCTGTCGAAGATCTTCAACGACGACTGGATGGCCGACTACGGCTTCCTGCCCTCGGCCACCGACGAGGCGCACATCGGCGAGGTGCTGGCCCGCAAGGAGTCCCTCGCGCAGGGCGGCGTCCCGCAGTTCGTCCACATGCACCCCAACGAGACGGTCGCCGAGGCGGTCCGGGTGCTGCGCGAGTACGGCGTCTCGCAGATGCCGGTGGTCTCCCCGGGCGCCGGCCACCCGGACATCATGGCCGGCGAGGTGATCGGCTCGGTGGTGGAGAAGCTGCTGCTGGAGGGCATCTTCGCCAAGGACATCGAGCTCACCGACACGCTGGACAAGGTGATGTCCAAGCCGCTGCCGGTGGTCGGCTCGGGCGAGACCGTCACCAACCTGATGACCGTGCTGGAGAAGGCCGACGCGGCCGTCGTGCTGGTCGAGGGCAAGCCGCAGGGCATCGTCACCCGCCAGGACCTGCTGGGCTTCCTGACCGGCCGCGCCCAGCACTGACCCGGCGTCACCACCGCCCCCCGCGGATGGATGCGGAGGATTCGTCCACGGGGGAAGTGGTACACCGGCGTCACCTGTCCGCAGCACGTGGTTAACACGGCTCGGGCATCGTGGTGGTCAACGGCAGGACGCCGAGTGAGGCGACGGCAACCGTCCGGGAGCGGCTCCCCGGCGACCGCGGTCGGCTCCGGACACATCGGGTGGCCCTGACCCGGCCGCTGTGTCCTCCCGCCGCGGGAGGCGCCGTCGTCCCGCCCCTGACCGGCCCCGGCCGGTCGACAGGGTGCGGCGGCTCCCGCGGCAGCACCGCGCCGCACGGCGCGTGTCCCGCGGCTCCCGGGTGGGGGAGCCCAGGCGGGGAACGGTGGGGCCGGTCCTTCTCCGAGGGACCGGCCCCTTCCGTTCGCGCCGTCGCACGTTCCGTTCGCGCCGTTCACGCCGGGCGCGCGGGGTGCACTCCGAGCGGCCGCCCGTGCGCCGCGCCGGGCGCGCCCGTCCCGTACGCTCGCACGCATGACCAGCACTGAAACGACCGACCAGGATGCCCCGCGCTACGTCCGGGTGAAGATCGAGCTCATCGCGGAGATCACCGACGAGGGCGCGCTCAAGGCGGCCGCCCTGGAGGCCGTCACCGCCGACGAGTACCTCGACGACGAGGAGCGCGCCCAGTCCGTCGAGGCCATCGAGGTGGACCCGTCGGGTTCGCTCGCCCACTTCATCGACCCCGTCGCGCTGCTCGGCGACGTGCCCGGCGTGGAGCTCGCCTCGGCGACCTGGGAGTCGGCGCAGACCGAGTTCGACCCGGACGACGAGGAGTGGGACGAGTACGCGGTGGAAGGCTCCGCCGAGTAGGGCGGGGAACCGTCGGGTGACGGTCCTCACCGTCACCGCCCGTGAACGCCCGGTCCGCTCCGCGGGCCGGGCGTTTTGTCCCTGTTCGTCGGGAAGTTGGGTCATCTCATACGATCGCTTACCCTTCGGTGATGGAACCGTGAACGGGCGTATTGCGTTTCTGTATCCGTAATGCCCGGGATGATCAGCAGGGAGACGCGACGTGACGGCACGGGACGGTCAGGGACGGGCGGCCGGAAGCAGCTGGAGCCGACGCGGGGTCCTCGCGGGCCTGATCGGAGCGCCCGTCCTGCTGCTGACCGCCTGCAACGACAACAGCGCCAGCGGCGGTAGCGGCGGCTCCGGCGGCGCGAACGGCACCCCGGCCTCCGGCGGCACGGGCAGCAGCGCCCCCAAGACCTCGGCCGCGGTCATCACCGTCACCCCGGCCGACGGCGCCGCCTCCGCGAGCTTCAGCGAGCCGGTCAAGGTCGCCGTCGCCAACGGCACCCTGACCAGCGTCAAGGTCACCGACACCGCCGGCAAGGAGCTGGCCGGCCAGCTCTCCACCGACGGCACCGGCTGGACCTCGGCCGCCGCCCCCGCCAGCGGCACCAAGTACACCGTCGCCGCCACCGCCCTCGACAAGGACAAGCTGGAGGCGGACTCCAACGCCGTCTTCACCACGGCGACCCCGGCCAACACCTTCGTCGGCTACTTCACCCCCGAGGACGGCTCGACGGTCGGCGTCGGCATGCCGGTCTCGATCAACTTCAGCAAGCCGGTCACCGACCGCAAGGCCGTCCAGCAGGCGATCACCGTGATAGCCGAGCCGGGCGTCGAGATCGTCGGCCACTGGTTCTCCAGCACCCGCCTCGACTTCCGGCCGCAGGAGTACTGGGCCAAGGGCACCAAGGTCACCCTCAAGCTCCGGCTCAAGGACGTCGAGGGCGCCAAGGGCGTGTACGGCACCCAGTCCAAGGACGTGAGCTTCACCATCGGCCGGGCCCAGACCAGCGTCGCCGACCTCGCCGCCAAGAAGCTCACCGTCACCACCGACGGCCAGGTCAGCGCGGTCTACAAGATCTCCGGCGGCTCGCCCGAGCACATGACCTGGGGCGGCAAGATGGTGATCTCCGAGCAGTACACCCAGACCCGGATGAACTCGCAGACCGTCAACCTGGGCAGCGAGTACGACATCGCGGACGTGCCGCACGCCCAGCGCCTCAGCACCTCGGGCACCTTCATCCACGGCAACTACTGGTCCTCGCCGTCGATCTTCGGCGGCCAGAACACCAGCCACGGCTGCATCGGCCTCCGGGACGCCCAGGGCGCCCAGGACAGCGGTACGGACGGCTTCAAGTTCTACAAGTCCTCGATGGTCGGCGACGTGGTCGAGGTCGTGAACTCCGGCGACAAGACGGTCGCCCCGGACAACGGCCTGAACGGCTGGAACATGGGCTGGGCCGCCTGGAAGGCCGGCAGCGCCGTCTGACCCGGCCCCGCACCCCGACCGGCCGGACCCCGGTCGGAGAACCCACCGGTCGGAAAAACTCCCCGGGCGGACCGAACCTCGTGGTCCGCCCGAGGAGTAGGACGGGTGTGAAACGCGAGCAGAGACAGCGGCAGGACGACGAGTTCAGCGAGTTCGTCGCCGGGAGCGGTCGGCAACTGCTGCGGCTGGCCGAGCTGTTGACCGGCGACCCGGACCGGGCCAAGGACATCGTGCAGTCGGCGCTGGAGCGCGCCTACCTGCACTGGCACCGGATCACCGGGGACGACCCCACCGCGTACGTCCGCCGGATCGTGGTCAACCAGCACCGCGACTGGTGGCGCCGACTGCGCAACCACGAGCTGCCCGTCGAGCACACCCCCGACCGGCCGCTCTCCGACGACCTCGCCGAGCGGCAGGCCGAACGCGCCCTGCTGCACCAGGCGCTGGGCACCCTCACCCGCCGGGAGCGGACGGTCGTCGTGCTGCGGTACTACGGGGACCTCAGCGAGGCCGCCGTCGCGGCCGAACTGGGCATCGCCCAGGGCACGGTGAAGAGCACGCTGCACCGGGCCATGTCGAAGCTGCGCGCACTGCCCGAACTCGCCGACCGTTCCGGCGTGACGGCGAGTCCCACGACGCACATCGAGGTGACGGTATGAGCTTCGAACACCGGCTCGGCGAACTGCTCAAGGACCAGGACCCGTACGCGACCGGGCCGGACCCGGTACCGATCATCGCCGCCGCCCGACGGCGCCGGGCCAGGCGCAGAGCCGGGACCGCCGCGGCCGCGGTCGCGGTGGCGCTGGTCTGCGGGGCGACGGCGGTGACGGCCGGCAGCGCCCGGCACGTCGGGCAGGTCGCGGGCGAGGCGGGGGCGGCGTTCAGCCCCGTCGCCGTCCCGAGCCCCACGCCCACCGCCACGCCGAGCCCCACGGCCACCGCCACGCCGCTGCCGCTCTCGCCGGTACGGCAGGTCGGCCCGGGGCAGCGCATCGAGATGGCGGCCGGCGCCCGGATGTGGGTCAGCCCGTTCGAGAAGTGCGACAACTACCAGCCGGACGGCTCCGACTCCGGCACGGACTGCCGGGACGTGCGCAGCGACAACCTGGAGCACGACAGACCCGCCCTCTACGCCCAGTCGCACGGCGACCGCGACCGCTTCATCGTCGCGAGCTTCTACCTGGGCCCGGTCGCCCCGGCGAGGATCGTCGCGTTCACAGGGGGCAGGGCGACCGTCGCCACCCTGGTCAGCACCGTCGGAATGCAGCGGTGGATCGGCTACTACGTGGTGCTGCCGCCGCTGCCGGAGGCGGATCCGGCCGCCCACCGGCGTCCGGTGAGCCCGGCGATCGCGGCGTACGACTCCGAGGGCAGGCTCCTGGCGGAGCTGCCGGGCACCACCGCCGACGGCGCCGACGAGCGGGCCCCGCAGCAGCTGTGACCCGGTCCGCCCGCAGCTCCGCTCACAGCTCCGCTCACCGCTTCGCGTAGTCCGCGAAGCCCTGCCAGTCGACGATCACGCAGGGCTCGTCACCGACGGTCCAGGCGTCGTGCCCGGGCGGGCAGAGCATGAAGTCGCCGGGGCCCACTTCGGCCTCCTGGCCGCCGTCCATGACGATCCTCATCCGGCCGGAGAGCACGTACCCGGCGTGGGCGGCCTGGCAGCTCTCGGTCCCGGCGATCGGCTTCACGTGCTTGGACCACTGCCAACCCGGTTCGAACACGGCCCGGCCCACCGGGCCGCCGTCCAGGTTGACCAGCCGCAGTTCCCCCGTGCCCTCCTCGAAGGGGCGGACTTCCTCGGGATCGTCGAAGTTCCGCTGGTAGAGACCGGACATGGCGCACTCCTCTCCCGCGAGGACCGCCCGGCCGCCAGTGGGTGGCCGGGCCGGCCCTGCTGGCCCTTCCAGTCTGCGCCCGGATCGGGGATCGGTCACGTTGGGTGGTCGATCCCGGGGCGGGGTCGGGCGGGCCGGGGCGGTCCGAGGGGCGCCCCGGGGCCGGAGGTCAGTCCCGGGTGCGGGCCACGCCGATCGGGCAGGAGGCGCCGGTACCGCCGAGACCGCAGTAGCCGTTGGGGTTCTTGGCCTCCGACAGGTACTGCTGGTGGTACGGCTCGGCCGGGAAGAACGGGCCGGCCGGGGCGATCTCGGTGGTGACCGGGCCGTAACCGAGCGCGGTCAGCGAGGGCTGGAAGGCGTCCCGGGTGGCCACCGCGGCCTCGGCCTGGGCGGGGGAGTGGGTGTAGACGGCGGAGCGGTACTGGGTGCCCACGTCGTTGCCCTGGCGGTTGCCCTGGGTCGGGTCGTGCGCCTCCCAGAAGGTCTTCAGCAGCCGCTCGTACGGGATCACCGCCGGGTCGTACACCACCCGGACCGCCTCGGTGTGCCCGGTCAGCCCGCTGCACACCTCCTCGTACGTCGGGTTGGGGGTGTGGCCGCCCTGGTAGCCGACCAGCGTCGTCCAGACGCCGGGCAGCCGCCAGAAGGCGCGCTCGGCGCCCCAGAAGCAGCCCAGCCCGAAGTCGGCCACCTCCAGGCCCTCCGGGTACGGGCCGGACAGCGGGTGCCCGAGCACGGTGTGCGGCTCGGTCAGGGTGAAGGCCGGGGTGGGCCGGCCGGGCAGCGCCTGGTCGGCGGGGACCAGCGAGGTCTTGTGGCGGTTGAACAGCACGGCCTGCTCCAGCGGGTCGGGAAACCTGGCGCAGTGTCCAACGCGGACGGCCGCCCCCGGATTCCGGGAGCGGCCGTCCGTTCCGCGCGGGGGCCGGGAAGGCCCGCCGCGCGGTTTTCGCATGGTGAACACGTGTGCGACCGGTGGAGGTCGCGGCGGCCCCGGGGGTTCGGCGCACCGGGGTTCCGGCCCGCCGCGCCCCCGCTCCGACCTGCGGGTTCGTCCCGGTTCCCGGTTCGTGCGGGCTTGGCGGCATTCGCACACTAGGCTCGGACCCATGACCGAGCACCAGCTTCCTCAGGGCTTCGAGACTCTCGCCATCCACGCGGGTCAGGAAGCAGACCCCCAGACCGGGGCTGTCGTCACGCCGATCTACCAGGTGTCCACCTACAAGCAGGACGGGGTGGGCGGCCTGCGGGGCGGCTACGAGTACAGCCGCAGCGCCAACCCGACCCGCACCGCGCTGGAGGAGTGCCTCGCGGCACTGGAGGGCGGCGCCCGCGGCCTCGCCTTCGCCTCCGGCCTGGCCGCCGAGGACACCCTGCTGCGGACCATCCTCAAGCCGGGCGACCACATCGTCATCCCCAACGACGCCTACGGCGGCACCTTCCGGCTGTTCGCCAAGGTGCTGACCCGCTGGGGCGTCGAGTTCTCCGTCGCCAACACCCAGGACCTGGCCACCGTCCGCGAGGCGCTGCGCCCCAACACCCGCGCGGTGTGGGTGGAGACCCCGTCCAACCCGCTGCTGGGCATCACCGACCTCACCGCGCTCGCCGAGATCGCGCACGGCGCCGGCGCGCTGCTGGTGGTCGACAACACCTTCGCCAGCCCGTACCTCCAGCAGCCGATCGCGCTCGGCGCGGACGCGGTCGTGCACTCCACCACCAAGTACATGGGCGGCCACTCGGACGTGGTCGGCGGTGCGCTGGTGCTGGCCGAGGCGGGCCTCGGCGAGGAGGTCGCGTACCACCAGAACGCGATGGGCGCCGTCTCCGGCCCGTTCGACGCCTGGCTGGTGCTGCGCGGCATCAAGACGCTGGGTGTCCGGATGGACCGGCACAGCGCCAACGCGGAGAAGGTCGCCGAGCTGCTGGCGGGCCACCCGAAGGTCAGCCAGGTGCTCTACCCGGGCCTGCCCGAGCACCCCGGCCACGACATCGCGGCCAAGCAGATGAAGGCCTTCGGCGGCATGGTCTCGTTCCGGGTCGCCGGCGGCGAGGAGGCGGCCGTCGAGGTCTGCAACCGCGCGCAGCTGTTCACCCTCGGCGAGTCGCTCGGCGGCGTCGAGTCGCTGATCGAGCACCCGGGCCGGATGACCCACGCCTCGGTGGCCGGTTCGGCGCTGGAGGTGCCGTCCGACCTGGTGCGCGTCTCGGTCGGCATCGAGTCGATCGACGACCTGCTGGCCGACCTCAAGCAGGCGCTGGGCTGAGCCGGTTGAGGGGCCTGGGGCCCCTCACTGCCCCTGCTGGTCCGCCGTGTACGACTCCATCGCGAGGTTGAAGCGGGCCAGCAGGGCGCAGAACGCGCGCTGTTCCTCCGGCGGCCAGTCGGCCACCAGGCGGCGGGTCAACTCGGCCCGGCCGTCCCGGACTTCGGTGAGCCGGCCGACGCCGTGCGAGGTCAGCGCGAGCCGTACGGCACGGCGGTCGGCCGGGTCCTGCACCCGGCCGACCAGCCCGGCCGCGACCAGCGGGGCGACCTGGCGGGTCACCGTGGAGGAGTCCACGCCCAGCGCCTCGGCCAGCGCCTTGACGTTGGCCGGCCCGTGCCGCTCCAGCCGGTCGAGCAGCAGGTAGGCGGCCCGGTCCAGCACCCCGACCCCGCCGCCGCCGGAGGTCCGGACCTGTTCCATTCGGCGCGCGAACACCGCGAGCTGGTACTGGAGTTGGGTGTGCACGGGGTCGGTGCGGTCGGTGGCCTGGGGCGAGGTCGTCGTCATCGCGGCTCACGATCGTCGTGCGGTGAGAGAGACTCAGAAGCAGCAGCGTACGCGGGCCGGGCGGGCCCGGGAACAGGCCCGGCATGCCGGATTGCCTCTCCCCGTCCCCGTACCCTGGCGCCATGCACACCTGGCCGATCACCCTCGACGACGTCCGCGGCGCCCAGAAGATGCTCGCCGGGGTCGCCCGGGTGACCCCGATGGAGGGCAGCCGGCACCTCTCCGGGCTGATCGGCGCGCCGGTCCACCTGAAGTGCGAGAACCTCCAGCGCACCGGGTCCTTCAAGCTGCGCGGGGCGTACGTGCGGATCGCGGGACTCTCGCCGGTGCAGCGGGCCGGCGGGGTGGTGGCGGCGAGCGCGGGGAACCACGCCCAGGGGGTGGCGCTGGCGGCCGCGCTGCTGGGCGTGCGCTCCACGGTGTTCATGCCGGTCGCGGCGCCGCTGCCGAAGGTCGCGGCCACCCGGGAGTACGGCGCCGAGGTGCGGCTGCACGGGGCCACCGTGGACGAGGCCCTGCAGGCCGCGCAGCGGTACGCGGAGGCGACCGGCGCGGTGTTCATCCACCCCTTCGACCACTGGGACGTGGTCACCGGCCAGGCGACCGTCGGGCTGGAGATCCTGGAGCAGTGCCCGGAGGTGCGGACCATCCTGGTCGGGGTGGGCGGCGGCGGGCTGCTGGCCGGGATCGCGGCGGCGGTCAAGCCGCTGCGGCCGGACGTACGGGTGGTCGGGGTGCAGGCGGCCGGCGCCGCCGCGTACCCGCCCTCGCTGGCGGCGGGGCGCCCGGTGTCGCTGGAGCACTTCGCCACCATGGCGGACGGGATCATGGTCGGGCGCCCCGGCGACATCCCGTTCGAGGTGGTCAACACGCTGGCGGACGGCGTCCGGACGGTCTCCGAGGACGCGCTGTCGCGGGCGCTGCTGCTCGGGCTGGAGCGGCTGAAGCTGGTGGTCGAGCCGGCCGGGGCGGCCCCGATCGCGGCGCTGCTGGAGCGGCCGGACTCCTTCGAGGGGCCGGTGGTGGCGGTGCTGTCCGGCGGCAACATCGACCCGCAGCTGATGCAGCGGGTGCTGCGGCACGGGCTGGCGGCGGCCGGGCGCTACCTGTCGCTGCGGGTGCGGCTGGCGGACAAGCCGGGCGCGCTGGCGGACCTGTTGGGCGTGCTGACCAGGGTGGACGCCAACGTGCTGGACGTGGCGCACGTGCGGACCGACCCGCGGCTGGGGCTGACCGAGGTCGAGGTGGACCTGCACCTGGAGACCAAGGGGCCGGAGCACTGCGCGCTGGTGGTCGGGGAGCTGCGGGACGCGGGGTACGTGGTGGTCGCCGGCTGAGCTCCCACCCTTGACGCGATATATCGCGTACTGGGAGACTCGCGATACATCGCGTTCGAGTCCCACGGGCCGAGAATCGAGTCGCCTGTGTGCCCAAATTCGGGGCAAAGTGGGACAGATCGCCCCATACGTCCGAGGAGATGAGGCAAGGCCATGGCGCCAGCCATCCAAGCCGAGAACCTGGTGAAGACCTTCGGCGACGTACGAGCCCTGGACGGCGTCAGCCTCGACGTCCCCGAGGGAACGGTGCTCGGGCTGCTCGGCCCGAACGGCGCCGGGAAGACCACCACCGTGCGGGTCCTCACCACCCTGCTCCGCCCCGACTCCGGCCGCGCGGTGGTCGCCGGGGTCGACGTGCTCAAGCACCCCAACCAGGTCCGCAGCCTGATCGGCCTGTCCGGCCAGTACGCGGCGGTCGACGAGTACCTGACCGGCTTCGAGAACCTCACCATGGTCGGCGAGCTGTACCAGATGAGCAACCGCGCCGCGAAGGCCCGCGCGCTGGAGCTGCTGGAGTGGTTCAGCCTCACCGAGGCCAAGGACCGCACCGCCAAGACCTACTCCGGCGGCATGCGCCGACGCCTGGACCTCGCCGCCGCGCTGGTCGTCCGCCCGCCGGTGATGTTCCTGGACGAGCCGACCACCGGCCTCGACCCGCGCAACCGGCTCGCGCTCTGGGAGGTCATCGAGACGCTGGTCGAGCAGGGCACCACGCTGCTGCTCACCACCCAGTACCTGGAGGAGGCCGACCGGCTCGCCCACGACATCGCGGTGGTCAACCACGGCCGGGTGATCGCCCGCGGCACCGCCGACCAGCTCAAGGCGCAGATCGGCGGCGAGCGGATCGTGGTCGTGGTGCACGAGCCCAGCCTGGTCGGCGACGCGGTCGCCGCGCTGTCCCGCTACGCGCTGAGCGAGCCGACGGTGGAGAAGAACACCCGCCGGATCACCGTGCCGGTCAGCGGCGGCGCCCGGGTGCTCGCCGACGCGATCCGCGAACTCGACTCCCGCGGGATCGAGATGGACGACATCGGGCTGCGCCGCCCGACCCTGGACGACGTCTTCCTCACCCTCACCGGCCACGTCGCCGAGGAGCGGCCCGAGGAGGAGGACGGCGCCGACGCCAAGGCGCGCGGCCGGGGCAGGGGGAAGGGCGGCCCGGACGGCCCGGGCGGCCCGGGGCCGGACAAGCGGGCCGTCGCGGCCGGGAAGGAGAGCTGAGATGACCACCGCCACCGAGCACGCCATCGGACCGGCGATACCCAGGCAGCGCCGGGGGATCGCCGCCTCCCTGCACGACTCCTGGGTGGTCGCCAAGCGCAACCTGCGCCGGATGACCCGCATCCCGGAGATCGTGGTCTTCGGGCTGATGCAGCCGGTCATGTTCGTGCTGCTGTTCTCGTACGTGATGGGCGGGGCGATCAAGATCCCCGGCACCGACTCCAGCTCGGACACGTACATCCAGTACCTGATGGCCGGAATCTTCGCCCAGACCGTCACCTTCGCCGTCGCCGGCGCCTCGGCGGGCATCGCGGAGGACATGAGCAAGGGGCTGGTGGACCGGTTCCGCTCGCTGCCGATGGCCCGCTCCGCGGTGCTCGTCGGCCGCACCCTCGCGGACCTGTGCCAGACCGCGTTCACCCTGGTCGTGCTGGCGGTGGTCGCACTGCTGGTCGGCTGGCGGATCCACGAGGGCGTGCTCAAGGCGCTCGGCGCCTTCGGCCTGCTGCTCCTGCTCGGCTACGCCTTCTCCTGGATCGGCGCGCTGATCGGCCTGTCGGTGCGCAGCCCCGAGGCGGCCACCTCGGCCGGGCTGATCTGGCTGTTCCCGCTGACCTTCGTGTCCAACGCCTTCGTGCCGGTCACCTCGATGCCGGGCTGGCTCCAGGGGATCGCGTACTGGAACCCGTTCAGTGCCACCGTGCAGGCCTGCCGGGTGCTGTTCGGCAACCAGGTCGGGCCGGTGGACAGCGCCTGGCCGATGCAGCACGCGGCGCTGGTGTCGGTGCTGTGGTCGATCGTGATCACCGCGGTGTTCTCCTGGCTGGCGGTGCGCAAGTACCGCTCCTCCACCGCCTGACCGGGCCCCGGGGCTGATCGGGCCCCTGGGTTGATCGGGCCCCGGAGCTGATCGGGTCTTCGGGCTATTGGGTCCCGTGCCCGGCCCCGCCCGGAACGCCGGAGGGCGGCCGCGGAAGTCCCTGACTCCCGCGGCCGCCCCCGTGTCGTGGCGCGGCCGGATCAGCCGGCGTGCGGCACGACCTTGACGATCTTCACCATGGCCGGCTTGCCGTTCGGCAGCTCGTAGGTGGCCTCGTCACCGATCCGCTTGCCGTCGATCGCGCGGCCCAGCGGGGACTGCGGCGAGTAGACGTCCAGCTCGTCCGAGCCCGCGACCTCGCGGGAGGCGAGCAGGAACTCCATGAGGTCGTCCTCGTCGCCGTCGAAGGCGACCGTGACGACCATGCCCGGGGCCACCATGCCCGAGTCGGCCGGCGCCTCGCCGACCTTGGCGCGCTCCAGCAGCTGGGTGAGCTGACGGATCCGCAGCTCGTACTTGCCCTGCTCCTCCTTCGCCGCGTGGTAGCCGGCGTTCTCCTTGAGGTCCCCCTCCTCGCGCGCCGCCTCGATCTTCTGGGCGATCTCGATGCGCCAGGGCCCGGTCAGGTGGTCCAGCTCGGCCTTGAGCTGGTCGTAGCCGGCCTGAGTGAGCCAGGTCACGTTCTCACTGGTCTGGGTCACGGGTGCTCCTCGTAGGTGCTGGGGCTGTGCTGAGGGTGTGAGTCGTCAGCAGGGGTCGGTGGTGATATCGGTCTCAACTACAAAGCAACGCCCGCTCCCGTACCATCCGGTGCGGAAGGGGCGAAACCACGAGCCTAACAAGTCCTGCTGACAAGCGGGAGGGGCGTTTGCGCGCCATTGACGGCGGCGTTACGCCGAGGTGTACAGCAACCGGGTGCGGGACCCTCTACGGATGCCCGTTCTCCGGATCGAATATGCGCGCCGCCCCGGTCGGGGTGCGCTGTCCGGCCCGGGCGCGCCGCCCGCCCGGGGCGCGTTGCGCGGTGCGGGTGCGCTACTTGGCGGGGGTGCAGCCCAGCAGTTCGGCGGTGGTGCCGCGCGAGGTGGTGCGCAGGGTGACCACCGCGTCGTAGCTGGAGCCGGCCGCCGGGACGGGGAAGTCGGCCACCCCGACCACCCCGTGGTCGTCGCCCTGCGAGCGGACCGTGCAGCTGCCGGCCTGCCCGCTGCTCTTGCGCACGGTGAGGTGCAGCTGGACCTCGGAGTCGGAGAGCACCTCGAAGGTCGGCACCGAGCCGTTGATCTTCGACTCGCGCAGCATGTAGGAGCCGCCCAGCCAGGCGATCAGGCCCAGGCCCAGCACGCCGCAGACCGCGCCGATCACCTTCAGGCGGCGGTCCGAGTCGCGGTCGCCGCCACGGCCGTAGCGCCCCTCGGGCGGTGCGGTGGCGGTGGTGTCTGCACTCATCGGACTCCGTCCTCTCCTGGGGGAGGGGCCGCCCGGGGTGGTGCGGGGGAATGCGACGCTCCTCCAGTCCGTCACTATAGGAGGGGCACGCCCGCGGCCGGTCCGGCGGGGGCAGGGCTCGGCCGCGCCGGCGACGATCCGCGGCCCGGCCCCGCGGCGACGCGGTCCCGGAGTGAGCGGTTCGTACGGTGGGCAGACCCGGACTTCGCGGAACGCCCGACAAGTGTGGAAGGAACGCAAGGCGTTGACTGAGCAGTTGCGACTGATGGCGGTGCACGCCCACCCGGACGACGAGTCCAGCAAGGGCGCGGCCACCATGGCCATGTACGTCGAGCAGGGCGTGGACGTGCTGGTGGCCACCTGCACGGGGGGCGAGCGCGGGTCGGTCCTCAACCCCAAGCTCCAGGGGGACCCGTACATCGAGGAGAACATCCACGAGGTGCGCCGCAAGGAGATGGACGAGGCGCGGGCGATCCTCGGCGTCGACCAGGCCTGGCTGGGCTTCGTCGACTCCGGGCTGCCCGAGGGGGACCCGCTGCCCCCGCTGCCCGAGGGCTGCTTCGCCCTCCAGGACGTCGAGGCGGCGGCGGAGCCGCTGGTCCGGCTGATCCGCGAGTTCAAGCCGCAGGTCATCACGACCTACGACGAGAACGGCGGCTACCCGCACCCGGACCACATCATGACCCACAAGATCACCATGCTGGCCTTCGACGCCGCGGGTGACCCGGACGCCTACCCGGAGGCCGGCGAGCCCTGGCAGCCGCTGAAGCTGTACTACAACCACGGCTTCCCGATGGGCCGCATCCGGGCCCTGCACGAGTACCTCACCGAGCACGGCCACGAGTCGCCGTACGGCGAGTGGATCGAGGGCTGGGAGAAGAGCGGCCGCAAGGAGCGCGAGATCACCACCCGGGTCCGCTGCGGCGACTGGTTCGAGACCCGCGACCGCGCGCTGATCGCCCACGCGACCCAGATCGACCCGGACGGCCCGTGGTTCCGCGTCCCGCTGGAGGTCCAGCGCGAGGTCTGGCCCACCGAGGACTACGAGCTCGCCCGTACCCTGGTCGACGTCGACCTGCCGGAGGACGACCTGTTCGCCGGCCTGCGCACCCCCACGCTGGCGGCCGAGGCCGCCGACACGCGCGACTGAACCACCCCCCGACGGCCCGGCTCCCCGTGAGCCGGGCCACCATAGAGATATGAGCGCCTCCGTGAACCTCGTCAATCTCGCCGCTGACCTCGCCGTCGACGACGCCAAGGTCACCCCCGGCCTCCTCGGCTTCGTCGTCTTCGCCGCCCTCGGCGTCGCGACCTGGTTCCTGGCCAAGTCGATGAACCGGCAGTTCAAGAAGGTCGACTTCGTCGAGGAGCCGGAGGGCCCGAAGGAGTGAGCCGTCGGCCGGTCCCCCCGGTGGGGGCCGGCCTTCTCCGGAACCGGCTGGGGGCCGCCTTCGGTGAGAGCCGTCCGCGGGCCCGTCTTCGGTGAAGCGTCCGCGGGGTCCGTCTTCGGTGAAGCCGTCCTGGCGGGCCGTCAGGCTTCGTAGGATCCCGAACCATGACGTGGTCGTGGCACACCGTGGTGCGCAGGGCGGGGTACGGAACGGCGGCGGCGGGGGTGCTGGCGGCCGCGCTGGCCGGGTCGGGGGACCCGGGGCCGCTGATCGTCGGGTCCGGCGCGGTGGCGGTGGTGGCCGGGCTGTTCCCGGTGCTCTGGGCCCCGGGGCGGGTCGGCGCGGTGGGCCCCTCGGTGCTGGCCGCCTGCGCGGTGTCGCTGCTGGTGACGGCCGGCTACCGGGGGCCGGCGTCCGGCGGCATCGAGTTGTGGTGGCTGCTGGAGGCCGTCGCGCTGCTCGCGCCGGTCGTCCCCGCGGTGCGCAGGCTGTCCCCGGCCGCCGCCTTCGGCCACGGCACGCTGCTGGTGGCGGCGGTGGCGCTGCTGCCGCTGCGGATCGCCCTCTGGGCCGAGCCGCCGGCCCCGCCCGTGGTGACCGTCAAACTCTGCCTGGGCTCGGCCCTGCTGGCCTGCGTGGTGGTCGGGGTCGGCCGCTACCTGCGCTCGATGGACACCCGCGCGCGGGCGGCGGTGGTGGCCGAGCGGCGGGCGCAGCGCCTGGACCTGGCCCGAGACCTGCACGACTTCGCCGCGCACGACGTCACCGGGGTGGTGGTGCTGGCCCAGGCCGCGCAGGTGCTGGCCCAGAAGGACCCGGGGCGGGTGGTCGAGCTGCTGGCGGGGATCGAGGCGGCCGGCCGGCAGGCACTGGTCACCATGGACCGGACCGTCCAGGTCTTCACGGCGGACGACGCCGATCCGGAGCCGCGCGGGTCCGGGGCGGTCGCGACGGCCGACCGGGGCGCGGGGCGGGCGGCGGCGGGGGGAGCCGGTGCGCGCAGTCTGCGCCGTGACCTGAGCGAACTGCCCGCGCTGGCCGAGCGGTTCACCCGCAGCGGCTCCGCGCGGGTGCGGCTGGAGGCCCCCGCGGAGGCCGAACTGGCGGCGGTGCCGGCGGCGATCAGCGGGCTCGGCTACCGGCTGGTGGTGGAGGCGCTGACGAACGTCCGACGGCACGCGCCCGGGGCCCGGGAGGTGGCGATCGAGGTCGGCCCGGACCGGTGCGGCGGGCGGCCGGCGTTGCGCGTCACGGTCACCGACGACGGGGCGCCGGACGGGGCCGGGGGCTCCGGCGGTGCGGACCGCGGCGTGGGTGGCACGGGCGGCGCGGGCGGTGTCGGCGCCGGGCTCGGCGGGGCCGAGCGGGAGGGCGGCGGCTTCGGCCTCGCGGGCCTGCGGGAGCGGGTGGAGGCGGCCGGCGGCGAGCTGACGGTCGGGCCGGGGCCGGAGGGCGGCTGGCGGGTCGACGCGGTGCTGCCGACGGAGGGTGTGGCGGGCCTCGGGGGCTGACCGGGCGGGGTGGTTCCGTCGGGGCCGTTCGGAGGGCTGATTCGAGCCCGCTGACGGGTCCATCCAGGCCATTCGGCACATCCGGAGGCGCCGATTTCGGCGTTCTCAACGATCAAATGGGCCGATCGGCCGATGGCGACGCGCCTCGCGGGCGGGCAAGGATGTCGGTGCGGCGATCAGGGTGCGGGGTTCCCCTGGGCCGTCCCGATGCATGAACCCCGATCGGGGGATCAGTCTGTGATTCGCATTGCGATGTCCGCCGAGGATCTGGCTCGTGTACGAATTGCTGGGAATGTCGACCAGGAGATGGAGGCGGTGCTGGCACTGGAGGCGTGGCGGAGCGGCGGGGAATTCTTCCGCCCCTGGCAGCGGGCCGTCCGCGGGCAATTGGCGCGGCAGCCGGTGCTGGCCGAGCGGCTGCGGCGCCTTTCGGGAGCCAACGGTGGTTTCCGGGACGTACTGCGGGTGTGGGCGAATGGCCGGATCGTGTCGTCCGGTCGCGGCGCCGAATCGGTGGTCCAGCGGGCCGACGTCGCGGCGGCGGTCCGCGAGTTCCACCGGGTGGCGCTGCAGCCCTGCTGGGCGGACGTCCGGTCCCGGCTGGAGGCGGAGCGGGACGCCCGCCGCCAGATCGCCGGCCGCGGCGGGGTGGACGCGCTGCTCGGCACGCTGCACCCGCGGATCCGCTGGACCGCCCCGGTGCTGGAGATCCCCGCCGAGCGGGACGTCGAACTCACCCTCGACGGGCGGGGGTTGCGGCTGGCCCCGTCGCTCTTCCTGCAGGGCGCCGGGGTGGTGCTCCGGCCCCGGCACGGGGAGCCCGAGGAGGCTCCGACGCTGCTCTTCGCGATGCGTCCCGACCGGATCGGCCTCCCCGTGCCCGTGGGGGCGCGGGAGGCGGCGGAGAGCGCGGGCCGGGGCGGGGAGGAGTCGCTGGCCGCCCTGGTCGGCCGGACCAGGGCCGCGGCCCTGCAGGCCCTGCTGGACGGCTGTACCACCGGCGAGTTGGCGGGGCGGCTCGGAGTGACGGCCTCGGCGGTCAGCCAGCACACCGCCGTGCTGAGGGCGTCCGGGCTGATCGACACCCGGCGCTGCGGCAACGGCGTGCTGCACACCGTCACCCCGCTGGGTCGGGCACTGCTGCGCGGCGAGGCCCCGTCGGGCGGGGAGGGGCGGCCCCTCGGCGGCGCGGCCCCGCGGTGGATCGGGGACCGTCGGCGGGCGCTGCGATGAGCGGCCGGTGCGGCCGGCGGCGGCCGAGCGGGCGGGCCCGCTCAGCCGCGCTCGGTCAGGCCCGACTCCCAGGCCCAGGTGGCGATGCCCACCCGGTTGCGGGCCTTCAACTTGCGCTGGAGGTTGGCCAGGTGGGTCTTGACGGTGCTCAGCGAGATGAACAGCTCGGCGCCGATGTCGGAGTTGGTCAGTCCCTCGGCGACCAGGACGGCGATCTCCTCCTCGCGGCTGGTCAGCGGCTCGACGGGGGAGCGGTCGACCCGGCGCGGGCCGGTGAAGCGGTGCAGCAGGCGGGTGGTGATCTGCGGGCTGATCAGCGAGTCGCCGACCACCGCCGAGCGGATCGCCTCGGCGAGCAGCGCGGGCCCCGAGTGCTTGAGCAGGAAGCCGCAGGCGCCGTTGCGCAGCGCGGTGTGCACGTACTCGTCGAGGTCGAAGGTGGTCACCACCACGACCTTCACCTCCGGGGTGATGCCGGCCAGCCTGCGGGTGACCTCCAGCCCGTCCAGCTCCGGCATCCGGATGTCGACCAGCAGGACGTCCGGCCGCAGGGTGCGGACGGCCTCCAGGGCCTCCAGGCCGTCCGCGGCCTCGGCCACGACCTCCATGTCGGGCTGGGCCGCCAGGATGTGCCGGAACCCCTGGCGGACGCTCGCCTGGTCGTCGGCGATCACGACACGCGTCTTCATGGCGTCATGATCGCACGGGCTTTCGGCGCCCCCGAAGTGAAGGCCGGGATTCCGCCTGGTATGCGCCGGATTCAGTTTCCGCTTAACACCGTTGTCACATGACGGGGAGCCCGGGAAGGATGGTTCCTGTCGGAACGGGGAGTCGGAGCTTCGAAGGTTCCGGCGGAAACCGGAATTCGGTTCAGCGGATATTCGAAAGGGGGCGGACGGCGAAGTGGACGCGAAATACGAGTCGTATGCGATAGCCGACCCGGTGTGGTACGACGCCCTGGAGCGGTGTGACGACCGGGCCTCCCGGTTCACACCGGGCGGGGGCGCGCTGCCCGAGGGCTGGCGCGGCCGCACCCAGGGTGTGTGGGAGGTGCTGGCGCCTTCCGGCGCCCCGCAGCTGCCGGAGCAGGGCTGGAAGGTCCACGTCAGCGCCACGCCCGAATCCGCCGAGGAGACGATCGAGACGGCCTGGCGGGTCTGCCGCCGGCTCGGGCTGCCCTGGAAGTACCTGCGCAGCCGGCTGGTGGTCGCGGTGACGAACGCCAAGTACGCCGACCGGTCCGCCAGCGGCAAGGTCGTCACCGTCTACCCGAGGACGGCCGAGGAGCTGGAGACCGTCCTCGCCGAGCTGGAGGAGGCGTTGGGCGGCCGCCCCGGCCCGTACGTCCTGTCCGACCTGCGGTGGAACCAGGGCCCGGTGTCGGTGCGCTACGGGGGCTTCGCCCTGATGTGGTGCGAGCTGCCGGACGGCACCAGGGTGCCCGCGGTGAAGGACCCGGACGGCCGGCTGGTGCCGGACGCCAGGCGCCCGCGCTTCACCGTCCCGGAGTGGGCCTCCACCCCGGACTTCCTGGCCGCGCGGATCGCCGCGGCCGCCGACGACGCGGGAGCCGGCCTCGGCCGCTACCGGGTGGTCAAGGCGCTGCACTTCTCCAACGCCGGCGGGGTCTACCTCGCCGAGGACGAGGGCGGCCGACAGGTCGTCATCAAGGAGGCCCGCCCGCACGCCGGGCTGGACGCCTCGGAGACGGACGCGGTGGCCCGGCTGCTGGTCGAGCGGGACGCCCTGGAGCGGCTCGGCCACCTGCCGTTCGTGCCGGAGCTGTACGAGTACTTCACCAGCTGGGAGCACCACTACCTGGTGATGGAGTACATCCCCGGCGAGTCCTTCAGCGCCTGGCTGGGCCGGGAGTACCCGCTCACCCGGCACCGGCCGGACGCCCGGGCGCTGGCCGACTTCGCGGGGCTCGCGGTCACCCGGCTCGCGCTGGTCGAGGAGTGCGTCGCGGCGCTGCACCGGGAGGGGGTGGCCTTCGGGGACCTCCACCACCGCAACATCATGATCCGCCCGGACGGCACCGTCGCCCTGATCGACTTCGAACTCTCGACGCCGCTGGACACCCCGCGCCGGCGCACCCTCGGGGCACCCGGCTTCACCGACCCGGAGATCACCGACGCCCGCGAGGCCGACCTGTTCGCGCTCGGCTGCTGCCAGCTCGCCGCCTTCGTCGCGCTGACCACGCTCACCAGGCGCAACCCGGCCGTCGTCGGCGGGCTGCTGGACCTCGTCGCGGAGTGCTTCCCGACGGTGCCCGCCGGCTTCGCCGAACGGATGACGGGGCGGCTCGCCCTCTCCCCGGCACTGCGCCCCCACCTCGGGGCCCGGCCCGCGGCCGGTGCCCGGGCGGAGCTCACCGCCGCGGCCCTGCTGCGCGGCATCGACGCGGCGGCGACCCCGGAGCGGGAGGACCGCCTCCACCCCGGCGACGTGGCCGGGCTGCGCCCCGGCGGCGCGCTCGGGCTGGCGTACGGTTCCTCCGGCGTGCTCCTCGCCCGGCACCTGGCCGGGGCCGCACCGGGCGGGGAACAGCTGGACTGGCTCGCCGCCGCCGTGCGGCGCGCCCCCGCGGACACGCCCGTCGGGCTGTACGACGGGCTGGCCGGAGCCGGCTGGCTGTTCCACCGGCTCGGGCATCCGGACGCCGCGAACGTGGTGGACCGGCTGCTGGCCGGCCCGCCGCCCTCCTCGCTCGGCCTGTACGGCGGCCTGACGGGCGTCGCCCAGCTGCTGCTGGAGGCCGGAGCGACGGACGAGGCGCTCGCCCTGGCCGCCAAGGCCGCCGGGCGGATCGGCGAGGCCGGGCTGCTGGACCGCCCGGGTCTGCTGCGCGGCTGGTCCGGACCGGCGGTGCTGTTCGCCCGCTGCGCCCGCCTCACCGGCGACACGGCCTGGGCCGAGGCCGCCGAACGCGCCGTCCGCTGCGACCTGCGGCACGGCCGGCTGGTCGACGACATGCTGCAGACGTACAGCTCGGGCCGGCTGCTGCCGTACCTGGCGGAGGGCTCGGCCGGAGTGGCGCTCGCCGTCCTGGCCCTGCCCGCCGCGCAGGCCGAAGCCCTCGACGCCGAGCGGGTGCTGGAGGCCGCGGCCCGGGCCGGCGCGGTCCGCGTGGTCGTCCAGGGCGGGCTGTTCAACGGCCGCGCCGGGCTCGCCTACACCCTGTTCCAGGTCGCCGCCCGCCTGCCGCGCTGGCGGGCCGAGGCGGAGGAGCAACTCCGGCTGGTGGACCTCCACCTGGCCCCCCATCAGGACGGCAGCGTCCTGCACGGGGACCAGCTGATCCGGCTCTCCACCGACCTGGCCACCGGCTCCGCCGGCGCCCTGCTGGCGCTGGCCGCCGCCAAGAGCCCCGGGCAGTGCCTGCTCCCCGGCGCCCACCCCGTCCACGGGTGGATGCCGGAGCAGGCCGAGCCCGGTACCCCGTCCCGGCGAGACGACGAGGGGAGGTGACTGTGATGGCCAACATCCTGGCGCTTCAGGAGCTCGACGAGGAGATCGTCGTCGACGCCCCGTTCAGCTCGGTCAGTGCGTTCAGCTGCTGATGTCCGTGGCCCGGTGCCGCGTTCCGGCGAGACGACGAGGGGAGGTGATTGTGATGGCCGACATCCTGGCGCTTCAGGAGCTCGACGAGGAGATCGTCGTCGACGCCCCGTTCAGCTCGCTCAGCTACTGGAGCTGCTGATCCCGGCAGCCCGGTGCCGTGTACCGGCGAGGCGGTGAGGAGGAGGTGATTGTGATGGCCGACATCCTGGCGCTTCAGGAGCTCGACGAGGAGATCGTCGTCGACGCCCCGTTCAGCTCGTACAGCGCGTTCAACTGCTGACCCCTGTGGCCCGGTGCCGCGTTCCGGCGAGGCGGTGAGGAGGAGGTGATTGTGATGGCCGACATTCTGGCGCTTCAGGAGCTCGACGAGGAGATCGTCGTCGACGCCCCGTTCAGCTCGTACAGCGTGTTCAGCTGCTGACCCCCTGGGTCCGGCAGTACCGGGTGACAGAGAGGGGAAGGCCGCGGCACATGCGGCCTTCCCCGGCTCTGCATTCTGTTTACCGTTTTGGGGTGAGTTAACCGTGGCCGTGGCATCAGAACCGACTACCCGTCCGAGCGGACCGCTCGGCGCGCTGCGACTGTGCGTCGCCGAGGTACGGGCGTACCCGGGGCGGGTCATAGGTGTCGCGGTCGCCTGCGCGCTCACCGCCACCGGCGTGGGCGCCTGCCTGCTGCTGCTCGCGGCGGTCAGCGGCCCGTCCTACCCGGAGGGTTCGTCCGCCGCGGCGGCGGCCAAGGACGCGCAGAACCTGCTGGGCCTGCTGCTGACGATGCTGCTGATGTCGGCGGTGCTGGTGACGGGGTCGACGGTCGCGCTCTGGACCAACCAGCGGCTCGGGCAGTTCGCCGTGCTGCGCGCCCTCGGGGTGACGGCCGGCCGGCTGCGGGCCCTGGTCGTCGCGGACGTCGCGCTGGTCGCGCTGGCCCCCTCCGCCGTCGCCGCGGTGGCCGGGACGGTCCCGGTGGCCGGGTTCGGCCGGCGCCTGCTGATCGAGCGCGAGCTGTTCCCCGCCGCGGTCGACCTGCCCTCCGCCGGGCAGACCTGGGCGATCGCGGTCGGCGCCTGCCTCGGCACCTGCGCGGTCGCGGTGCTGGCCGCGCTGGCCAGCGTGCTGGCGGCCGGCCGGGTCCAGCCGATCGACCTCCTCAAGGACCAGTCGCTGGCCCTGGCCCCGCCCCGCCGCAACGTCGGCCGGCTGGTGGCGGGCATCGCCATGGTCCTGATGCTCTGCGGGCCGCTCGTGGCCCTGATGGTCGTGATGGACCTGCCGCCGGTGCTCCAGGGCGCGCTGGTGATGGGCCTGGCCACGGCCGTCATCCCCACGCTCGCGGTGCTCGCGCCCTGGTTCGTGCCGCTGCTCGTCGGCCCCTGCTGCGCGGTGCTGCTGCTGCTCGACCGCAAGGCCGGCCGGATCGCCGCCGCGGGGCTGCGGGCCGCGCCCGCCCGGACGGCCGCGATCGCGGTGCCCGTCCTGCTGGCGGTCGGCACCGTGGTCTGCCTGCTCGGTTCGGGGGCCACCATCGGGGCCGCCGTGCAGCAGCAGACCGAGCAGGCGCTGCGGGCCGACGCGGTGGTGACGGCCGAGCCGGGCCACCAGCTGCCCGCCCGGCCCGCCGGCCTGCCCGGCGGGACGGCCGTCGCGCCGATCGCGACCAAGGTGACCGCGCCGCCCAGCTTCTACGACGACAAGCCCAAGCCCACCCGCGCCTGGGGCGTCGACGGGGCGGCCCTGCGGAGCGCCCTGGACCTCGGCGAACAGCAGGGCCGGCTGGACGAGTTGGCTCCCGGCACGTTCGCCGCGGGCAGCACCGAGGCCACCGCGCGCCACTGGAAGCTCGGCCAGGACGTCACCTTCACGCTCGCCGACGGACAGCAGGCGCAGCTGCGGCTCGTCGCCGTCTACCAGCGGGACCTGGCCTTCCCCTCGTACGTCCTCCCCGCCGACCTCGCCCTCGAGCACACCCCGGCCCCGTACGCCGACCGGGTGCTGCTCCGCGGTGACCCGGGCGCCTGGGAGCTCCGGCCCGGCCAGCGGCTCGCCACGCGGGCCGACTACCTGGCCCACCTGCGGCCGCGCAACGTGCAGGACGACATGGCCTCCCGGCTGATCGTCGCCGTGGTGGGCGGGTACGCGCTGCTCGCCCTCGCCAACACTTGCGCCATCGCCCAGCGGGACCGCCGTTCCCAGCGCGCCCACCTGCGGGCCCTCGGCCTCGGCCGCGGGCAGCTGCTGCGCTGCGTGGTGTACGAGGTGCTGGCCTCGGCGCTGGTCGGGACGGTCCTGGCGGTGGCGACGGCCGGGATCTGCCTGGTGCCGCTGGCCCGGGCCGTCGGGCAGGGGGTGCTGCCCGCCCTGGACGTGCCGTGGACGGTCGGCGTCCTGGTCGGGGTGCTGGTCGCCACCGCCGTCCCGGCGGCGCTGGCGGCCCGTCCGCTGCGCGGCATCCGGCGACAGTTCGCGACGGGGTCGGCGTGAGCGCGGCGGCCGCCGGAGGGCTGGGGCGGTCGTTCTGGCTGCTCTACGGCGGCGAGTCCGCCTCGGCCCTGGGCACCGCCGCCTCGGTGATCGCCCTCCCGGTGGTCGCGCTGCGGGCCGGCGGTGACATCCGGCAGGCCGGACTGGCCGGTACGGCGCTCTCCGTCGGGGTGCTGCTGGCCCGGCTGCCGGCCGGCGTCCTCGCCGACCGCCGCGAGCGGCGGACGGTGCTGCTGACCGGCAACGCGGCCGGCGCACTCGTCCTGGCCGCGCTGGCCCTGTCGGCCTCCGGCGACATGCCGCCGCTGTGGGCGGTGCTGGTCGCCGCCCTGCTGCTCGGCGCGGTGGGCAGCACCCTGGCACCCGTCGAGAACGTGGTGGTGCGGTGCTTCGTGCGGCCCGAGCACCTTCCCCGCGCGGTCGGCCTGCTGCAGAGCAGGACGGCCGTCGCGGCGATGGCCGGCCCGGTGGCCGGCGGTGCGCTGCTGGCCGTCCACCCGTCCTGGGTGTTTGCCGTCGACGCCGGCAGCTACCTGGCGGCCGTCTGCTGCGTGGCACTGCTGCCGAAGGGGAGGCGGGAGCGCCCCGGGGACGAGCCGGCCGCGCCCGGCGTCCGGGCCGCGCTGGCCGAAGGCGTCCGGTTCATCTGGCGGGTGCCCTTCCTGCGCTACGCGGTGGTCAACGCGGCCGTGCTCAACCTGGTGTTCAACGGGCTGCTGATCGTGGTGGTGGCCTCGGGCGGGGGCGCCGTGCACATCGGGGTGCTGACCGCGGCCCTGGGCACCGGCGGGCTGGCCGGATCGCTGCTCGCACCGGCGCTGGCCCGGCGGCTGCCGCCCGCCCGGGGCATCGCCCTCGGCACGGCCGTGGTCGCGCTCGCCCTGCCCGGCTTCACCCTGGCCCAGGGGCACTGGACGGCGGTCCTTCCGCTGGCCCTCGCCGCGGCCGCCGGGCCGGTGGTCACCGTGCTGATCGCGGTCACCCAGATGGAGGTGACCCCGCCGGGTCTGCAGGGCCGGGTGCACAGCGGCATCGGCTTCCTCGCCCAACTGGTCGCGCCCGCCGGGCCGACCCTCGCGGGCCTGTGCGCCCACGCGTTCGGACTGACCGGCACGGTGGCCGGCGCGGCCGTGGTCGTGGTGGTCCTCGCCGCGGTCGGGCTGGCCGCCACCGCGGGCCGGACCGGTGGTGGGCCCGCCGCCGGTCCGACCGGGGCCGGGGGTGCCCCGGAACGACGGAACGACAACCCCGCGGAGGCCGTCCATGGCTGACCTCGACCACCGGGCCGCGCCGCCCGGGCCGGCGGCGCCGAACCCCGGGCCGGCGGCGCCGAACCTCACGCCGGCGGACCCGTACCGCTGGCTGGAGGAGGCGGACGCCCCGCGCACCCGGGCCTGGCTCGCCGAGCAGCGGCGCCTGCTGGCCGCCCGCCCGCAGCGCTCCGACGAGCCCGCCTGGGCCGCCCTGCTCGACCGGGTGGAACGGGAGGCGCCCGACCGGACGCCCACCCCGCCCGCCGAGGCCGGCGGCCTGCTCTTCCGCCACGAACGTGGCCCGGACGGCGACGTCCTGACCGTTCGGCACCCCGACGGCACCCGCCGGACGCCCACCGAGGGCGTCGTCGGCCCCGGCGACCGGATCGCCGGCTGGCAGCCCGAGCCGCACGGCCGGTTCATCGCCGTCCAACTGCACCGGGACGGAGCCGAGAACGGCGGACTGCACCTGCTCCCCACCCGCCCGGGCGACCGGCCCCACCACCTGCCCGACGCGGCCCCGTACGCCACCCTCGCCTTCACCGGCGAGGCGCTGGTGTACACCGCCGGCACCCGCACCGAGCACACCCTGGCGGCCCGCCACCCGGACGGCGGCCCGGCCCGCCGGCTCGCCCTGCCGGTGCCCGGCCCGGTCCGGCTCACCCTCCACGGCGGTCCCGGCGGGAACCTGCTGCTGCGCACCCGCCCGCAGCCGTCCGGCCCGGCGCGCTGGTGGGCCACCCGGTGGACCGGCCGGGCGGTGCCCGACTGGCAGCCGCTCGACCTCGACGGGCGGCGGGTCACCGCCCTGGACCTGAACGAGACGGTCTGCTTCCTCGCCGCCGACGAGCTGCTCGCGCTGGACCTGGACGAGCTGGCCCGGGGCGCCACCGGGCGGCCCGCCGTGGTCGCGCCGCCCGCCGTCGGTGAACCGCCCGCCGCCGGTGAAGTGCAGGCGGGCCCGGTCACCGCCCTGCGGGTGCTCGGCCCCGGTCGGAGGCCCGGCCTGGCGCTGCTCCGCCGGCTGGGGACCACTCACCGGCTCGACCTGCACCGGCCGGGCGGGGCGCCGGGCGGTATACCGGGCGGGGAACCCGGCGGGGCGCCGGGCGAGGCACCTGGCGGCGGCGCCACCGCACTGCACTGGCCCGCCCGGCTGCGCCTCGGCGCCACCCCGTACGACCGGCACGGGCGGGTCGGCGGGTCGGTCTGGCTGCTCGCCGACGACCCCCGGTACGGCACCTGGACCAGGAGCCTGGACGGCTCCGGCCCGGTTGAACCCCCCGAGCGCCGCGCCGCGCTGCGCACCCTCACCGCCGTCGGCCGGGACGGCGCGCCCGTCCCGGTGACGGTCTGCGACCCCGGGCCGCGGGACCGCGGCCGCCCCGCGCCCACCCTGCTCACCGTCTACGGGGGCTTCGGCCTCCCGCTGGAACCCTCCTGGGACCCGGCCATGGAGGCCTGGTTACGGGCCGGCGGCCGGATCGCCTGGGTGCACGCGCGCGGCGGCGGCGAGCTCGGCCCCGCCTGGGCGGCCGCCGGCCGGGGCCCCGGCAAGAGCGCCACCGTGGACGACTTCCGGGCCGCCGCCGCGATGCTGGTCGAACGCGGCGAGGCCCCGGTCGGCGGGCTGGGCGCACTGGCCGCCAGCAACGGGGCGCTGGTGGTCGCCGCCGCGCTCACCCGGGAGCCCGGTCTGCTGTCCGCCGCGGTGTGCGTGGCCCCGCTCACCGACCTGGCCCGCTACCAGGTCGGCGGCCTCGGCCGGCTCTGGGCGGAGGAGTACGGCGATCCGGCCGACCCGCGGGCGTTGCGGGCGCTGCTCGACTACTCCCCGTACCACCGGGTGGTGCCCGGGACGGCCTACCCGGCGGTGCTGCTCGCCACCGGGGCGAACGACGCGCGGGTGCCGCCCTGGCACGCCTGGAAGCTCTGCGCGGCGCTCGGACGGGCCTCCACCGGGGCGGCGCCGGTCCTGCTCGACCACCACGACAGCGGCGGCCACCAGGGCCGTCCGGCCGCGGCCGGACGGGAGCTCGCGGTCCGCTCCCTCGCCCTGCTGGCCGCCGGCACCGGCCTGCTGCCACCCGCCGACCTGCCCGCCGGTCCGTGCGGAGCCCCGCCCGCCGACCCGCCCGGCCCCCGGCCCAGACCGCAGTCCTGACCTCAGCCCGTGTCCAACCGAGGAGAGCACCACCGATGACCGAGCCCCAGTCCCTCGCGGGAGGCCCGTCCCGTCCCGGAGGCCCCCGGGCCGCCGCGAACCACGCCCCGGCCGCCGCGTCGGCCGTCGACCTGACCAAGGTGCACGGGTCGGGCGACGCCCGGGTGGTGGCGCTGGAGCGGGTCTCGGTGTCCTTCCGGGAGGGGGAGTTCGCGGCGATCATGGGCCCGTCCGGCTCCGGCAAGTCCACCCTGCTCCAGTGCCTCGCCGGACTGGAGTCCTGCACCTCGGGCGCCGCCCGGATCGGCGACACGGACCTCACCCGGCTTAGCGACGGCCAGCTGACCAGGCTCCGCCGCGACCATGTGGGCTTCGTCTTCCAGGCCTTCCACCTGATCCCCACCCTGACGGTGTCGGAGAACATCGCCCTGCCGCTGACGCTGGCCGGCCGCACCCCCGACCGGCAGTGGCTGGACACCCTGGTGGAGGCGGCCGGCCTCGGCGCCCGGCTCGGCCACCGCCCGGCCCAGCTCTCCGGCGGCCAGCAGCAGCGCGTCGCCTGCGTCCGGGCGCTGGCCGGCCGGCCCCGGATCGTCTTCGCCGACGAGCCGACCGGCAACCTGGACTCCCGCTCCGCCGCCGAGATCCTCGCGCTGCTGCGCCGGTGCGTCCGGGAACTCGGCCAGACCGTCGTGATGGTCACCCACGACCCGGTGGCGGCCTCGTACGCCGACCGCGTCGTCTTCCTCGCCGACGGCCGCATCGTCGACGAACTCCTCGGCCCGACCCCCGACCAGGTGCTCGGGCGGATGCGCACCTTCGACGCCAACCTCGGCATCAGCTACTGGTCCGGACCGGCCTGACCTGCCGCGCGCCGACCGCCGGATGCGCGAGGATGGGGGGCATGCCGAACCGTCTCGCGGACGCGACCTCGCCGTACCTGCTCCAGCACGCCGACAACCCCGTGGACTGGTGGCCCTGGACGCCGGAGGCCTTCGAGGAGGCGCGGCGCCGCGGTGTGCCCGTCCTGCTGTCGGTCGGTTACGCCGCGTGTCACTGGTGTCATGTCATGGCTCACGAGAGCTTCGAGGACGCCGGGCTCGCCGAGTACCTCAACGAGCGGTTCGTCCCGGTCAAGGTGGACCGGGAGGAGCGGCCGGACGTCGACGCCGTGTACATGGAGGCGGTGCAGGCCGCGACCGGGCAGGGCGGGTGGCCGATGACGGTGTTTCTCACGCCCGACAAGGAGCCGTTCTACTTCGGCACCTACTTCCCGCCGCAGCCCCGGCACGGGATGCCGTCCTTCCGGCAGGTGCTGGAGGGTGTGGAGGCCGCCTGGCGGGACCGGCGGGAGGAGGTCGGCGAGGTCGCCGGGCGGATCCGGGCCGACCTCGCCCAGCGGGCCGCCGTGTACTCGGCCGGTGCCCACAACCCGCCCGGCGAGGCGGATCTGCACCAGGCGCTGGTGGCCCTCAGCCGGGACTTCGACCAGAGCCGCGGCGGCTTCGGCGGCGCGCCGAAGTTCCCGCCGGCCATGGTGCTGGAGTTCCTGCTGCGCCACCACGCCCGGACCGGCTCGGAGGCGGCCCTGGAGATGGCCGTCCGCACCGGTGAGGCGATGGCCCGCGGCGGCATCCACGACCAGCTCGGCGGCGGCTTCGCCCGGTACGCGGTGGACGCCGGCTGGGTGGTGCCGCACTTCGAGAAGATGCTGTACGACAACGCCCTGCTGCTGCGCGCCTACCTGCACCTGTGGCGGGCCACCGGATCGGCCCTGGCCCGCCGGGTCGCGCTCTCCACGGCGGACTTCCTGCTGCGCGAACTCCGCACGCCCGAGGGTGCGTTCGCCTCGGCCCTGGACGCCGACAGCCTGGACGAGGAGACCGGGCAGTCCGCCGAGGGCGCGTACTACGTGTGGGAGCCCGGCCAGCTGGTCGACCTGCTCGGCCCCGCCGACGCGGCCACCGCCGCCCGGCTGTTCACCGTCACCGCCGGGGGCACCTTCGAACACGGCGCCTCGGTGCTCCAACTCCTCGCCGACCCCGAGGACTTCGCCGAGTACGAGACGATCCGGGCGCGGCTGGCCGAGGCCCGGGCGGCCCGCCCCGCCCCGGCCCGCGACGACAAGGTGGTCGCCGCCTGGAACGGCCTGGCCGTCGCCGCGCTCGCCGAGACCGGCGCGCTGCTGGACCGCCCCGACCTGGTCGAGGCCGCCGAACGCGCCGCCGACCTGCTGCTGGCCGTCCACCTCACGCCCGACGGCCGGCTGCTGCGCACCTCCCGGGACGGCCGGGCCGGTGCCAACGCCGGCGTGCTGGAGGACTACGCGGACACCGCCGAGGGCTTCCTCGCGCTGTACGCCGTCACCGGCGACGCCTCCTGGCTCCAGCTGGCGGGCGGCCTGCTCGACACCGTGCTCAAGCACTTCACCGACGAGGCCTCCGGCGCGCTCTACGACACCGCCGACGACGCCGAGGAGCTGATCCGCCGCCCGCAGGACCCGACCGACAACGCCACCCCGTCCGGCTGGACGGCCGCCGCCGGCGCCCTGCTCACGTACGCCGCGTACACCGGCTCCGACCGGCACCGCACGGCCGCCGAACGGGCCCTCGGCGTGGTCGGCGCCCTCGCCGGCCGGGCGCCGCGGTTCATCGGCTGGGGCCTCGCCGTCGCCGAGGCGCTGCTCGACGGGCCGCGCGAGGTCGCCGTGGTCGGCCCGGACGGCGACCCGGCCACGGCGGCGCTGCGACGGGCCGCGCTGCTCGGGACGGCGCCGGGAGCGGTGGTCGCGGTCGGCGCGCCCGGGGAGCCCGAGGTGCCGCTGCTGGCCGACCGGCCGCTGGTCGGCGGCGCCCCCGCGGCGTACGTCTGCCGGCACTTCGCCTGCGACGCCCCGACCACCGATCCGGCGGAACTGGCCGGGAAGCTGGGCGTGGCGGTCGAGTAGCGGGCGCCCCGGCGGGGGCGGGCAAGCCGTCGACGGTGGGGGCGGGCAGGGGTTCGACGGCGGCCGGATAATCGTTGGCGAGCGGGGTCCGGCCGGGTCCACCATGGGCCATGACCTGGACTTTCAGCACCTCCCTCGACGAGTTCCGCGACCGGGCGGGCGCCTTCCTGGCCGCCCGCCCCGCCGAGAACACCGTCCTGCTCACCATCGCGCACCGGCTGGCCGAGTCCGGCCTGACGGTGTTCGGCGAGCCGCCGGTCTTCGGCTGGTGGCGGGCCGAGCAGGGAGGTCCGGTCGCGGGCGCCTTCCTCCAGACGCCGCCGTTCGCCCCCCGGCTCTCCTTCATGCCGCCGGCCGCGGCCGCCGAACTGGCGACCGGCCTGGCCGCCGCCGGAGCCGGCTTCACCACGGTGACCGGGGTCGGCGGGGGAGCCGAAGCGGTCCGCGCCTTCGCCGCCGCCTGGACGGCGGCCACCGGCACCGAACAGTCCGTCCGTGTCGACGAACGGCTCTACCGGCTCGGCGAGTTGACCGACCCGCCGCGCCCGCCCGCAGGCCGCCACCGGCTGGCCGAACCGGCCGACCGCGAACTGGCGATCCGCTGGTACCAGGAGTTCCTGGCCGAGGTCGAGGTCGAACTCCCCGACGTCCCAAGGGCGGTGGACGAGCGGACCGCGAACGGCTGCCTGCACCTGTGGGAGGACGACGGCCGCCCGGTCGCCCTGGCCGGCAGCAGCCCGGTGCTCGCCGGCATGTCCCGCATCGGCCCGGTCTACACCCCCGCCGAAAGCCGCGGCCACGGCTACGGCACCGCCGTCACCGCCGCCGTCTCGGCCCACCTCCTCGCCCACGGCGCCACCGAGGTCCTGCTCTACACCGACCTCGCCAACCCGACCAGCAACTCCATCTACCAGCAGATCGGCTACCTGCCGGTGGAGGACTCCCAGATCGTGGACTTCCGGCCCCGGTGACGGAGTTACGCGTCCCTGGTCAGATGCACGCCCGCCACCCCGGCCACCTTCGTGCCGAAGGGATCGGTGGCGGCCGCCGCGGTGGCGGGCGCGGGCAACCGGTCGGCGCTGAGGTACGTCTGCGCGCAGGTGAGAAGGTTGCCGCCGGCCGACTTCATGTCGCCGGCGAGCCCGTCCAGCAGCGACTTCCAGGCGGTGCCGCACCCCTGCAGTGCCGCCCCGCTCTGCCACCCCGCCAGCCCCCCGGCCGCCTTGTCGCCCGGCTCCGCGAGCTTCGCCGTCTCCTCCGGAACCTTCCCGGCCACCGCCAGCGCGTTGTTCCCGGCGGCGGTCAACTCGCCTGGTTTGACAGTGAATCCCTTGCCGTCACCCATCGCTCTTCCCCCAATGCCGCTGTGGCAGACGTGGGTTATGGTAGCGGTGAGTATCGGGGGGAGCACTCATGGCTGATCCGGATCAGCGGGCCGGCGCGGGCCGACTCGACTTCGCGAGCCTGAAGAACGCCAGACCGGGGGACCTCCACGCGGCCGGCGACGCGTACGACGCACTCCACAAGGCGTTCGCGCAGCACACCGCCGACTGGAAGCGCGGCACCACCGACCGGGTCCACGGGTCGGGTTGGAGCGGACCGGCCGCCGACGCCGCGATCCCCTCACTGGACGGCACGACCACCCAACTGCACGCCGCCGAAACCGAACTGGCCGCACTCGGCCAGACCCTGCGGGACTACGCCGACCTCTTCGGACTCGCCCAGTCGAAACTCCGGCAGGCCGTCGTCGACGCCGGCGCCAAGGGCCTGACCGTCAGCGACAACGGCACGGTGAGCTGGCCCGCGCCCACCGGCCCGGTGGACGCGAACTGGGAGACCAAGCAGAAGGCGGCGGCCGAGGAGATCGCCAAGCGGATCACCGCCGCCCTCACCGAGGCCGGGACGGCCGACCAGACCCTCGCCGGGCTGCTCAGGGGCTTCACCCAGCACGCCACCAGCAAGTCGGGCCTGACCCTCGCGGTCGCCGAGGCCGACCAGCGGACGGCGAACGGGTCGGGCGCCCCGTACCTGAGGGACATGCCGGCCGTGGGAGCGCCGCCCACCGAGGTCAACAGCTGGTGGAACGGCCTCGACCCGGCGGGCCGGCAGTGGTTCATCGACCACCACCCGGAGAAGGTCGGGAACCTGGACGGGATCCCGGCGGACGTGCGGGACCAGGTCAACCGGAGCTACCTGACAAACCGGCTGCGCGAGCTCCGTGAGAAGAAGGACCGGACGAAGGAAGAGCAGGCGGAGCTTGCGAAGCTCGTGCCCGTCTGGGAGCGCCTCAAGCAGGACGCCGCGGCGAATGACGGTCGACCGCGCACCTATCTGCTCGGCATCGGCACTGAGGGCCAGGGCCGCGCGATCCTCTCCTTCGGGAACCCCGACACCGCCACCGACATCTCCGCCTACGTGCCCGGGATCACCACAACCCCGGACTCGCTCGGCCCGGCGGGGCCGGGCAAGCCCGGTACCAACGAGGCGGAGAACGCGCTGAACGTCTGGCGGGAGGCGAACAAGAAGGTCAAGCCCGGCGGTTCGGTGGCCTCCATCGTCTGGCTCGGTTACGACCCACCGGACATGGACCTCAAGGCAACCACTCCCGAGCGGGCGTTGGCCGGCGCACCCGACTACGCGAGGTTCGTCAGTGGGCTCCGGGCTGCCAACAGCAGTGGTCAGAACCCGCACATCACCTCGATGGGCCACAGCTACGGTTCGCTCCTCGTCGGCCAGGCCACGAAGCTGGCCGCCCATCAAGGGAATTACACGCTGCCGGACGACGTGGTGATCATCGGGAGCCCCGGCGTCGGGGTGAAGCACGCCTCGGACCTCGGGATGCCCGCAGGTCATGTGTGGGCGGGTGCGGCCGGCGACGACCCGGTCACCCAGATCCCCTCGCCGACCGCGGCGGCGGTGCCCTGGCCCTTCGGCGGCTTGGTCGGGGCGGACCCGCACGACCTCTACTACGGGAGGGATCCGGCGAGCGGCTCCTTCGGGGCCAAGCGCTTCACCGTCGACGGCTGGAGCCAGTGGTGGAGCTGGGGGGACTTCGGCATGCACACCAAGTACCTGGCTCCGGAGACCGGTGGTCCTTCGCTGGGCAACGTCGCCGCGATCATCGCGGGCAACCCTGACGACGTTCATCTGACAGGGGGACGATGAAGCCCCGGTGGAAGGTGCTCGGCGCGGTGGTGCTGTCGTTCGTCGTCGCGGTGGTCGGTGGCTGGGCGCTGTTCTTGAACGGTTACGGGCCGTTGGCACTGGCCGGCCGGTCGGACTGGGTGAGGACGGGCCAGGCGAAGGACCGGGTCGACCGCGCGCTGCGCGTGACCATGGACGGGATCACGCCCGCCCTCAGCTATGCGGGGGCCGACTTCGAGGTGCTGAGGAAACCCGATCTCTGGGACGGCGAGCCGAGCATGGGGTCGGATCTGACCGAGATCGTGGTCGTTCGGACCGTGGTCTCGCAGGCGAAGCTTCCGGCGCTGATGGACCAGGTGGCGCAGGCCTGGAAGGGCCTCGGAAACAGGGTGGTCGAACGGTCGAAGCCCGCTGACGGGATCCAGGGCATGGACGGGATGGGGAACGCGGACGGTGAGACGTACCTGACGTTCCTCGCGAAGCCGCAGCAGGACTCGACGTACCGGGTGAAGTTCCTGGTGGGGACTGCCGGGGTGCTGTACCAGCCGGCCCACGAGTACAAGCCCCTCCCCCCGCTGGGCCGTGCGCCGTACGACGCCGACGGCTATGTGATCGACCCCGTCGACGACCCGTACTGGTCGCACTGACCCCCACCCCCCTCACTCCCAGTCCCACCGGATCCCCAGGAGGCACGGCCGTACCGCCGTCGCCACCAGGTGGACGCAGTGGTGCCCGTCGAGGGTGAGTTCCTCGGTCTCGTACGGGGCGGCGCCCGGTGAGTGCAGTGCGAAGCGGTGGCAGCGGACGGGGAGGGCGGCGGGGTGGAAGGTGACCTGGAGGACGTACTGGCCGGCGCCGGAGTTGAAGCCGCGGACGTATTCGCAGCTGGGGTCGGGGGAGGGGGCGTCGTCGAAGCCGTAGCCGAGCAGGTGGGTGTCGCCGGCGCGTAGGCGGCGGTCGAGGAGGAGTTCGGCGGCGAGCAGGTGGTGGGCCTGGTCGCGGCGGATGCGGCCGGGGCGGCAGTTCTCCTCGGCGCGGACGCCGACGCGGGTGATGTCGCTGCCCGGGTCGCCCTGGTAGAGGGCGAGGTAGCGGTCGATACCGTCGCGGTGGGCGCGCAGGGCGTGCTGGGAGTCGCGGCGGGCGAGTTGGCGGTCGGGGCCGACGCGGATGCGTTCGATGTGGGTGATGGTGTGCAGTCCGGTGTCGCGCGGGCCGGCGAGGGTGGCGAGCAGGTCGTCGACGGCGACGGCGGGGGAGATGAGGTCGCGGTAGGGGCGGACGGGCGGGCCGGCGGGGGCGGGGCCGGCGGCGCGGCGGGGGCCGAGCAGCCGGGTGAGGGAGTGTTCGGGCAGGTCGAGGACCTCTTCCAGGGCGGCGACGGCGCGCAGTGACTCGGTGCGTTCGGGGCGGCGGCGGCCCTGCTGCCAGTAACTGAGGCTGGTGAGGCCGACGGTGACGCCGCGCAGGGCGAGGTGGCGGCGGATGCGGTGGAGGGCGAGGCCCCGGGCGGAGATCGCGGTGCGCAGGGCGAGGTGGAAGGGGCCGGTGCGCAGGGCGGCGGCGAGGTCGGCTGGGTCGCTCTTGTGGATGGCGGCCTCCTGGGGGACGGGCGGACCGGCGTGCGGGCGGCTCGGGACGGAGCGGCGTTTGACCGTGAATATTCACATCGGTGCGGTGGTTTGTCACCGGTCCGGGCCTGCTGCGCGGTGGTTCTCCGGGCGCCGTTCACATCCGCGTCCGCCCGTTCACACCTCGGTCCGGGCCCCGCGGACGGCCGTTGACCTGTCCCTGACGAGGCGCGATGCTCGGGGCGCGATCCGGACCGCGCCCCCACACAGCACCTCGCTCCACTCGTGCAAGGAGGCTTTCCCGCCATGCCAGTTCCACGAATACGGCTGCGCCGCGCGGTCTCGCTGCTCGCCCTCGGCGTGCTGGGCCCGGCGCTCACCGCCGCGGTGGCGGCGCCCGCGATCGCCGCCCCGGCCGGGCAGCAGGCCCAGTACCAGGACCAGGACCAGGACCGGACCCAGGCCCAGACTCAGGCCGAGGCCCAGGACCGGGCCGCGCACCAGGTCCGCCAGGCCGCCGCGCCCGGCAGCACGGCCGACCTGGCCGGCACCTTCAAGAAGCTCAACATCACCATGCAGCAGCAACAGCAGACCAACTGGTGCTGGGCGGCGAGCGGGAACACCATCGCCACCTGGTTCGGCTACAACTACAGCCAGAACCAGTTCTGCAACGCCGCGTTCGGCCGCTCCGCCAACTCCAGCTGCCCCAACAGCCAGGCCACGCTGGGCGACGTGCAGAACGGGCTGAACTGGGTCGGCATCAACCCGGGCTCGTACGTCAACGGGTACCTGAACTACGGCACCGTGCAGTCCGAGGTGAACGCGGACCGCCCGATCGAGACGCGCATCCAGTGGAGTTCGGGCGGCGGCCACATGCACGTCCTGTACGGCTACGACACGTCGAGCAACTGGGTCTACTGGGGCGATCCGTGGCCCTCCAACTACCGCTACAACTGGGCGGACTACGGGTACTACGTGAACAACAACACGTTCTCGTGGACCCACTCCCTGTACCGGATCGGCGCGTGAGGGCGGCCATGACCGAGACCAAGAGCCGCCGTCGGGCCGCCACCGCGACCGCCACCGCCCTGCTCGCCGCCGGCCTCGCGCTGGCGCTCGCCCCGGCCGCGCACGCGGACTCCCCGTCCGCCCCGGCCCCGGTGCCCGCCGCCGAGCTGGCGCAGGCCCGCGGCGCGGTCCAGGACCCGGCCGTCCTCGACAAGGTCGGCCACTTCTTCGCCCGCAAGGGCGTCCCGCCGACCCGGCAGCTGACCATCGGCGCCGCCGAGGAGGCCCGGGCGGCGGGCGAGGCCGCGCCGCGGCTGGTCGGCGACACCGTGCCGGTGTACGTCCTGGACCCCGGCTTCGTGGCCGGTACCCCCGGCGCACCGGTGGCGACGCCGGAGTTCACCGCCAGCAAGGTGGTCGCGGCGGACGGGCAGAGCGCCTCGGTCTGGACCGTCCGGCAGGGCGACGGCTGGAAGGTGGTGAACATCGCCTCGGGCGGTGACGAGAGCGACTACGCGGCGAAGGCGGCGGGCAGCGGCGGTGGCACCGCCTTCCGCGAGCCGCAGGTCAACGCCTGGTACGTGCTGCGTGACGGCCGGGTGCTGCCGCTGGACGACGAGGCGCGGCGCTCGGTGGGCGCGGGCGGGGTCACGCTGGCCGCGTACCAGCAGCTGGTGCACCAGCGGTACGGGGACAAGCTGCCCGGCTCGGCGTACGACCGGGCGGGCAAGGGCGGCGGCTACGAGGCGGACGCCGCGCCGGAACTCGCGGCCGCGCCGCGGTCCGGGACGGCACCGCAGCCCGGGGAGGGCCCGCAACTCGCGGTCGCACCGCGACCCGCGGGCGGCGGTTCGGCACTGCCGGCCGTGACGGCGGCGGCCGCCCTGGGGGCCACCGCCCTGGTGGGCGCGGGTGCCGTGCTGCGGCGGAGGGGCGTCCGCCGCGGCTGACGGCGGGCGGGGTCGCGAGAGGTTCACCGAGGCGCTCGGCCGGGTTCTCCCGGCCGGGCGCCTTGCCGTGGTCACGTTCCGTGATGTGTCCTGGAAGTGCTGCTTCCGCACAAGGAATTGACGCAACGTTGATCTGTCGTTCGCCGCCTGGGGGCGGTTGGCCATGACTGACGGTAGATACGATGTGGCAATCGGTCAGTGCTGGCCGACGCGTGCCGAGAGCGGAGAAGAGGTGGGGCGGCGGGAGCCGACCACGAGCCCGGCACCGGGAAAGGGGACCGAGGTGGCCGACGCGGACGACAAGCAGATGAGCTCCCAGGTGTGGGGCTCGGCGGTGGTGGTGGGCTCTGCGCTGGCCGTGGTGGCGGCCTATCTGATCAAGGGTGCCCCACTGGTCCTGGCGGTCGCCGGGGTGGAGACCCTGCTGCTGATGGTCTACGTCGCCCGCCGCTGGCGCGCGATGCGCGGCGGGCCGGCCCCGGTGCGGCACCGTCCGCGCCGCGGCATCCCGGACGCCGCGCACTGCGAGCGCTGCCGCCGGGCCCGCGAGGCGCTGGACGCCCGGCAGGCGCGGGGCCGTGCGGTCGGCGCGGTGCGGTGGCCCGAGCCCGAGGCGCTCCCGGCGCCGGCCTGGCCGCCGCGCGAGCCCCACCGGGAGTCGCACGGGGAGCAGCACCACGCGCACGGCGGGCAGCAGCACCACGGGTACGGCGAGCAGCACCACGCGCACGGGCCGCTGCAGGATCCGGGCCCGCAGCCGGAGGCCGGCGCGGCCGACCACGCGGCCTACCCGCGCCGCCCGCAGCTCCGGGCCCCGTACGAGCGGCCCTGGACGGCGGAACGGGCGGCCGTCCGGTCCGTGGACCGTTCGACCGCCCGTCGGGGTGCGCCGGGATCGACCGGCCGTGCCGTACGCCACCAGTGATCACCCGACCGTGCCGTACGCCACCGGTGGCCGACCGGCCGTGGCGTACGGCACCGGTGTTCACCCGGCCATGGCGTACGGCACCGGTGGTCACCCGGTGGTGCTGTAGGCCACCAGCGAGACGCCGACGTACTGGACGATGAACGCCCCCAGGGTGAAGGCGTGGAACACCTCGTGGAACCCGAACCAGCGCGGTGAGGGGTTGGGCCGCTTGAGCCCGTACACCACGCCGCCGATGCTGTAGAGCACCCCGCCGACGATCATCAGCACCAGGACGGCGACCCCGCCGGCGCGCAGGAAGTCCGGCAGGAAGAAGGCGGCGGCCCAGCCCAGCGCGAGGTACACCGGTGTGTACAGCCAGCGCGGCGCGCCGACCCAGAACACCCGGAACGCGATCCCGGCCAGCGCGCCGCCCCAGGCCACCCAGAGCAGGACCTGCTGGTCGGCGCCCTTGAGCAGCAGCATGGTGAACGGCGTGTAGGTGCCCGCGATGATCAGGAAGATGTTCGCGTGGTCCAGCCGGCGCAGCACGGCGTCCCCGCGCGGCCCCCAGTTGAAGCGGTGGTACACCGCGCTGACCCCGAACAGCAGCCAGGCGCTGACCGAGTAGATCGCGCAGGCGATCTTGGCGGGGGTGGAGTCGGCCAGGCAGATCAGCACGATCCCGGCGGCCACCGTGGCGGGGAACATTCCGGCGTGCAGCCAGCCGCGCCACTTCGGCTTGCTCTCCGTGAGTGCACTCTCCGCGAGCGCAGCAGCAGTCATGCGCAGCATGCTACCCGTTACCTACGGCTCCGTAGGTTACTCACGCGTAGGAAGTGGCGATCGTCACTCTTAGACGTTTTGGAGTATTTGGAGTGTGGCGCCGCGCACTCCGTCGCGGGGTCGGTCGGCATGTTACCGATGAGTAATCATACTGGCTGTAGTAAAGGGTGCGTCAATTTCGACGCTTCGCCGCGTTCCGGCCTTGAGTCCGGAGCTACGCTGCAAGCACCCTCAGACCCCCGCGACGCCATCTCCACGCCGAGATGGCGTGAAACGGAGCGATCGTGTCGTACGAGATCTCTGCTCTCAGCGCATCCGCGCCCACCCGCCACAAGCAGCTGCTCGCTTGGGTGAGCGAGATCGCCGAGCTCACCCAGCCGGACCGCATCGAGTGGTGCGACGGTTCCGACGAGGAGTACCAGCGCCTCGCGGACCTGCTGGTGGCGCAGGGCACCTTCAAGAAGCTCAACGAGGAGAAGCGCCCCAACTCCTACTACGCCGCCTCGGACCCGTCCGACGTGGCGCGCGTGGAGGACCGCACCTTCATCTGCTCCGAGCAGGAGAAGGACGCCGGACCGACCAACCACTGGAAGGCCCCCGCCGAGATGCGGGAGATCTTCCAGGGCGAGCAGGGCCTCTTCCGCGGCGCGATGAAGGGCCGCACGATGTACGTCGTGCCCTTCTCGATGGGCCCGGTCGGTTCCCCGCTGGCCGCGTACGGCGTCGAGATCACCGACTCCGCCTACGTCGCCGTCTCCATGCGCGTGATGACCCGCATGGGTCAGGCCGTGCTGGACCAGCTCGGCGAGGACGGCGACTTCGTCAAGGCCGTGCACACCGTCGGCGCCCCGCTCGCCGAGGGCCAGGCGGACGTGCCGTGGCCGTGCAACAGCACCAAGTTCATCTCGCACTTCCCGGAGACCAAGGAGATCTGGTCCTTCGGCTCGGGCTACGGCGGCAACGCCCTGCTCGGCAAGAAGTGCTACGCGCTGCGCATCGCCTCGACCATGGCCCGCGACGAGGGCTGGCTGGCCGAGCACATGCTCATCCTGAAGCTCACCCCGCCGAGCGGCGAGGTCAAGTACGTCGCGGCGGCCTTCCCCTCGGCCTGCGGCAAGACCAACCTGGCCATGCTCCAGCCGACCGTCCCGGGCTGGAAGGTCGAGACGATCGGCGACGACATCGCCTGGATGCGTTTCGGCGCCGACGGCCGCCTGTACGCCATCAACCCCGAGGCCGGCTTCTTCGGCGTCGCCCCCGGCACCGGCGTGGACACCAACGCCAACGCCATCGAGACGCTCTGGGGCAACACCGTCTTCACCAACGTCGCCCTCACCGACGACGGCGACGTGTGGTGGGAGGGCCTCACCGATGAGCCCCCGGCGCACCTGACCGACTGGCGCGGCAACGACTGGACCCCCGAGTCCGGCACCCCGGCCGCCCACCCGAACGCCCGCTTCGCCGTCCCGGCCGCGCAGTGCCCGACCATCGCCCCGGAGTGGGAGGACCAGGCGGGCGTGCCGATCTCGGCGATCCTGTTCGGCGGCCGCCGCGCCACCGCCGTCCCGCTGGTGACCGAGTCCTTCGACTGGCAGCACGGCGTCTTCCTGGGCGCCAACATCGCCTCCGAGAAGACCGCCGCCGCCGAGGGCACCGTCGGCGAGCTGCGCCGCGACCCGTTCGCGATGCTGCCGTTCTGCGGCTACAACATGGGCGACTACTTCGCCCACTGGCTGAAGGTCGGCGCCCAGGCGGACGCCGCCAAGCTGCCGAAGATCTACTACGTCAACTGGTTCCGCAAGGACGCCGAGGGCAAGTTCGTCTGGCCCGGCTACGGCGAGAACAGCCGCGTGCTCAAGTGGATCGTCGAGCGCCTGGAGGGCACCGGCGAGGGCGTCGAGACCCCGATCGGCGTGCTGCCGACCGTCGAGGGCTTCGACCTCGGCGACCTGGACCTCTCCAAGGAGGACCTCGACCTGCTCTTCACCGTGGACGCCGACATCTGGCGCCAGGAGGCCGCGCTCGTGCCGGCCCACCTGGAGACCTTCGGCGACCACACCCCGAAGGAGCTGTGGGACGAGTACCGGAACCTCGTCGCGCGCCTCGGCTGAGCCTGAGCCTCAGCCGCGGTAGCGGCGGGCGCGCGGCACGAACCGCGCGCCCCGCCGAGCGGCAGGACGGCCGGAGTTCCGCCGGGCGATTTTCCCCCGACCAAGGAGATCGCCCGGGCCGGAACTCCGGCCGTAGTGTTTTCCCGGGAGCCGTCCCGGGTGTCGTCGGGCCCGGTGGCTACGGCTGGACGTAGCCGCTCAGGAAGTCGCCGATCCGGGTCACCGCGTCGGTGATCTCCTCCGGCCGGGGCAGCGTGACCAGCCGGAAGTGGTCCGGCTCGGGCCAGTTGAAGCCGGTGCCCTGGACCAGCAGGATGCGCTGGGAGCGCAGCAGGTCGAGCACCATCCGGGCGTCGTCCTTGATCTTGTGGACCTTGGGGTCCAGCCGGGGGAAGGCGTACAGCGCGCCCTTGGGCTTGACGCAGCTGACCCCGGGGATGTCGTTGAGCAGCTTGTACGCGGCGTCGCGCGAGGCGTGCAGCCGGCCGCCGGGCAGCACCAGGTCGCGGATCGACTGCCGCCCGCCGAGCGCGGCGGCCACCGCGTGCTGGGCCGGCATGTTGGCGCAGAGCCGCATCGAGGCGAGCACGGTCAGGCCCTCGATGTAGCTGCGGGCCCGGTGCCGGTCGCCGGACAGCACCATCCAGCCGGAGCGGAAGCCCGCGACCCGGTACGCCTTGGACAGCCCGTTGAAGGTGACGCAGAAGAGGTCCGGGGCCAGGGTGGCCAGCGGGACGTGCTCGGCGTCGTCGTAGAGGATCTTGTCGTAGATCTCGTCCGCGTAGACCACCAGGTCGTGCCGGCGGGCGATCTCGGCGATGCCCTCCAGCACCTCGCGCGGGTAGACCGCGCCGGTCGGGTTGTTCGGGTTGATCACCACGATGGCCCTGGTGCGGTCGGTGACCTTGGCCTCGATGTCGGCGAGGTCCGGGTACCACTCGGACTGCTCGTCGCAGCGGTAGTGCACGGCGGTGCCGCCGGCCAGCGAGACCGAGGCGGTCCACAGCGGGTAGTCCGGGGCCGGGACGAGCACCTCGTCGCCGTCGTCCAGCAGCGCGGTCATGGCCAGCTGGATCAGTTCGGAGACGCCGTTGCCGAGGAAGACGTCGTCGACGGAGAGGCCGTGCAGCCCGCGGTCCTCGTAGTGCATGACCACCGCGCGGCGGGCGGAGAGCAGGCCCTTGGAGTCGCCGTAGCCGTGCGCGGTGGCGAGGTTGCGCAGGATGTCCTGGAGGATCTCCGGGGGCGCCTCGAAACCGAAGGTGGCCGGGTTGCCGGTGTTGAGCTTGAGGATGCGGTGGCCCTGTTCCTCCAGCCGCATCGCCTCGTCGAGTACCGGTCCGCGGATGTCGTAGCAGACATTGGCGAGCTTGCTGGACTGGATGACCTGCATGTCCGCCTACTTTAGGGGTACGGAGCGGCCGTGCGGCGGGTCTCCGCGGGGGTGCTTCGGAGGGTCGGAACGGCCCCCTTGGATCGGCAGGCAGGGGCGGCGGGCGGCCTTGTGAACCGGCAGTCGAATGTCCGGAATGCTCCTGTATGCGAGGAGCGCCGCCGCACCGTTCCATGGAAGCGAGACGGACGGCACACGCCCGGCGCGGGAGGATGTGGCCGGTCGTGTCGGTCGTGTCGGTCGAGGAGGGGGTGCGCCGGTGGTCCCGGTCGTGGTCGCGGCGGTTCTGGTCGGTCTCCTGGCGGCTCCGCCGCTGCGCGGGCGGATCGCCCGCTTCGCGGTGCCGGAGGGCGAGCCCTGGTGCGAGGCCTGCCCGTCCTGCGGGCGCGCGGTGCGGCTGCTGCCGCCGACCGGGCGCTGCCCGGGCTGCCGGGAGCGGCTGGGCGCCGGCCCCTGGACGGTGGAGGCGGTCGCGGCGGCGGTCGCCGTCGCGGTGGCGTACGCGGCGGACCGCCTGGTGGTGGTGACCCTGGCCCTGGGCTGGGCGGCGGCGCTCGGCGTGGCGCTCGGCTTCGTCGACGCGCGGGTGCGCCGGCTGCCGTACGGGCTGACCGTGCCGCTGCTCGGCGGGGTGGCGGCGCTGCTGCTGGTCGCGGCGCAGGCCGAGCGGGACCCGGGTGCGCTGCTGCGCTGCCTGCTGGTCGCGCTGGCGGTCGGGGGCGTCCTCGAACTGGCCGTCTGGCTGGGCGCGTTGGGCCCCGGGGATTCTCCGCTCGGGCTCGCCCTGGGCGGGCTGCTCGGCTGGTTCGGCTGGTCGGTGGCGCTCGGCGGGCTGTTCGCCGCGATGGTGCTCGCCGGGCTGTGGGGCACCCTGCGGGCCGCCGCCGCGCTGGCCCGCCGCCGCCCGGTGCGCGGGCTCGACCTCCCGGTCGGCCCGTTCCTGCTGCTCGGCGCGCTCACCGCGGTCCTGGCGCGGTGAGCGGAGCCGTACCAGGCGACGACCGGGAGCCGCCCCGGCCTCCGGTCCACCCCGCTCCCGGCTCCCGGGGGACCCCGCCACCGCCCCCGCCGGACCCCGTCCCTAATAGAGGGGACAGGGGAAACGGAAGGGCCCGCCGTACCGGTCGGTACGACGGGCCCCGCCGCCGACGCGCAGGCCCCACCCTCAAGGAGCGGCGCGCCGGGGGAGTTGGGCTCTAGGGGGTCACGGCCTCCCGGCCGTCACGGCATCTTGTGGACGAACGGGCCGACCGTGTTGGAGAACGCGTTGCCGTTGTTGGCGTCCCAGTTGGTCGACCAGGTCATCGCGCCGCGGATGGTCGGCCACTTGGCTGGCGGCACGAAGCTGCCGCAGTTGTTACCGGTGGCCAGGCAGTCCAGCGCGTTGTTCACCACGGTCGGCGAGACGTAGCCGCCGCCCGCCGCCCGGCTGGAGGCCGGGACGCCGATGCCCACCTGGTCCGGCCGCAGGCCGCCCTGGATCTGGGTGCAGACCTGCGCGGTGATGAAGTCGATGGTGCCCTGGTTGTAGACCTTGCCGTCGCAGCCGTTCATGCCGCCCGAGTTGTAGAACTGGGTGTTGACGACGGTGAGGATGTCCTTGGTCTTCAGCGCCAGCTGGAAGTAGGCGCCGGAGGTGTTGTACATCCCGATGGTCTCGGGGGCCATGGTCAGGACGAAGCCGGGGCCGACCTTGGCCTGCAGGGCGTGCAGCGCGTCGCCGAGCGGGCCGGCCTGGACGCCGTTCTCCAGATCGACGTCGATGCCGTCGAAGCCGTAGTCCTTGATGATCGCGTAGGCGCTGTTGGTGAAGTTGGCGCCGGCGGTGGCGTCCCCGACGGTGATCGCGCCGTTCTGGCCGCCGATGGAGAGGATGACCTTCTTGCCGGCCGCCTGCTTGGCCTTGACGTCGGCGCGGAACTGGGCGTCGGTGTAGCCGCCGAGGGCCTTGGACAGGCCCGGGTCCAGGGTGAAGCTGATCGCGCCGGTCCTGGTCGGCACGGCATCGGCGAAGGACACCGCGATGATGTCGTACGCGCTCTGGACGTCGCTCAGCCGCTGCGCGGTCGAGCCGTTGTCGAAGTTCTGCCAGTAGCCGGTGACCGCGTGGGCGGGCAGGCCGGTGACCGGCGGGGTGGTGCTGGTCGGCGTGGCGGTGGGGGTCGCCGTCGGGGTCTGGGTGGGCGTCCCGGTGGGGGTCGGGGTCGCCGTCTGGGTGGGCGTCGCGGTGGCCGTGGGGGAGGCGGTGGCCGTCGGCGTCGGGGTCGGCGTGGGGGTCGCGGTCGGCGACGGGGTGCCGGTGCCGCCGGGGCCGACCAGTGCGACGTCGTCGGCGAGGTAGGCGCTCTGGCCGTACCAGCCGTGCAGGTAGACGGTGACGCTGGTGGCGTTCGCCCCGGTGGTGAAGGTGGTGGACAGCTGGTTCCAACTGTTCTGGTTCGACCACGCGGACGGGTCGGTGCCGCCGGTGCCGCGCGCGCCGAGGTAGACGTACGGGCCCTGGACCCACGCGCTCAGCGTGTAGCTGGTGTTGGGCAGCACGCTGATGGTCTGGGCGCACTCGGCGGTGTCGCCGGCGCCCGGGGTGGCCTGGAGCGCGCCGGTGCCGGAGTGGACCGGGGAGGACACCGTGGTCGCGGCGCCGGTGCAGGTCCAGCCGCCGAGCCCGCCGTCGAAGCCGCCGTTGGCGACCAGGTTGCCGACCGCCGCGCTGGCACCGCCGGCGAAGAGGGCGAGGCCGCCGCCGGCCAGGGCGAGGGCGGTGGCGCCGGCCGCGACGGCCGGGAGGGGGCTGCGCCGGCGCTTGTGCGAAGGCTGGTTCAGCGTACGGGCCATGGGGTGACGCTCCTGGGGGAGGAGCGGCCGCCGCGGTGGGGGGCGCGGCGGCCGCGTGTGGGGGAGGGGAGGTCCGAAGTGAGCCTGCGGGGCGGAGCAGGAGGATCGTTCCGTCCCGGATCAAAAGCTGGACTAGACCATTGCTGGTCGTCAAGCATCGGAAGAACGGCTTACGGTTCCGTTAAGGATTCGGAGACCGTTCCGTGTCCGCGCCCCGGAGGCCCCGCAGCGGCCCCGCGGAGGCCCCGCCACCCGTCCGGAGGACCCCCGACACGCCCGTCGGGACAGACTTCGTACAGGACCGTGACCAGACCGCTACCTGCGGCTTTACTGTGCACCTGCGCGCCGGAGTAGGCTGCGCCGGGGGCGGAGACGCACCAGTTGCAACGAGCACGGAGGGGCCGGGAAACATGGGTCTGCGCGATGTCGCCGAACGGACGCCGGGGCTGCGCACCCTGCTCGGCGGGATGTACGGGCTCTACGGGCGACGGGTCGAGGTCCACCTCGCGAGCACCCCGCGCCACATCGGCGTGATCCTGGACGGCAACCGCCGCTGGGCCAAGGCGGCGGGCGGCTCCACCGCGTACGGCCACCAGCGCGGCGCCGACAAGATCAGCGAGTTCCTCGGCTGGTGCGACGAGACCCACGTCAAGGTCGTCACCCTCTGGATGCTCTCCACCGACAACCTGGACCGCCCGGCCGACGAGCTCGTCCCGCTGCTCGGCATCATCGAGGACGCCGTCACCGGCCTGGCCGCCGCCCGCCGCTGGCGGGTCAACCCGGTCGGCGCGCTGGACCTGCTGCCCCAGCACACCGCCGACGTGCTCAAGCGGGCCGCCGACCAGACCGCCGACATCGACGGGATAACGGTCAACGTCGCGGTCGGCTACGGCGGTCGGCACGAGATCGCCGACGCCGTCCGCTCGCTGCTCCAGGAGCAGGCCGGACGCGGCACCTCGATCGAGGAACTGGCCGAGGTCCTGACCGTCGAGCACATCGCCGAGCACCTGTACACCCGCAACCAGCCCGACCCGGACCTGATCATCCGCACCTCGGGCGAGCAGCGGCTGTCCGGCTTCCTGCTCTGGCAGAGCGCGCACAGCGAGTTCTACTTCTGCGAGGCGTACTGGCCGGCCTTCCGCAAGGTCGACTTCCTGCGCGCGCTGCGCGCCTACGAGCAGCGCCACCGGCGGCTGGGGCTGTAGTCCCGGATCGGCCGGTTCCGGCCCGGCGTCCCGGGGCCGGTGCCCCGCGTTCCCGGGGCCGGTGCCCCGCGCCCTCGGGGGCGGTGACCCCGTGTCCGGGGGCCGTCGTCCCAGGTCCGGCCGTCCGGAGGAAATGACCGCCGTAGGCCTGGCCTACCCGGCGCCCGGGCGAGGCCAAACGTTCACCGGCAATGATCCGTCAGTTCGCCGGGGGCGCGAATGCACCGTTCCCCGCCTGGGAATACTCCAGTCAGTCCGGTCCCGAGGCCACCGGGGCAGCGGGGGCCGGCTTGCCGCGGATGACGCAGGGTCATCCGCTCTGGAGGCCTAGTGGTCAGTTCCAAGAGCCGCCGGACACCAGACCGGCGCACGTACGTTCTCGACACCAGCGTGCTCCTGGCGGACCCGCTCGCCATGACCCGCTTCGAGGAGCACGAGGTCGTCCTCCCGGTGGTGGTCGTCACCGAGCTGGAGGCCAAGCGGCACCACCCGGAGCTGGGCTACTTCGCCCGTCAGGCGCTGCGGCTGCTCGACGACTACCGCATCCGGCACGGCCGGCTCGACGAGCCGATCCCGGTCGGCGAGCTCGGCGGCACCATCCGGGTCGAGCTCAACCACTCCGACGTGTCGATACTGCCGGTCGGCTACCGGGCCGGCGGCGGTGAGGCGGACACCCGGATCCTCGCGGTCGCCCGCAACCTCCAGGCCGAGGGCTACGACGTCACCGTCGTGTCCAAGGACCTGCCGCTGCGGATCAAGGCCAGTTCGGTGGGCCTGCTCGCCGAGGAGTACCGGGCCGAGCTGGCGATCACCTCGGGCTGGACGGGCATGACCGAGCTGCACGTCCCGGCCGATCAGGTGGACGCGCTCTTCTCGGTCGGCCACGACGCCGGGGTGGACGTCGACGGGGCCGCCGAGCTGCCGGTCCACACCGGACTGGTGCTGACCTCGGAGCGCGGCCGCGCGCTCGGCCGGGTCACCGGCGACGGCCGGGTGCGGCTGGTGCGCGGGGAGCGCGAGGCGTTCGGGCTGCGCGGGCGCAGCGCCGAGCAGCGGGTGGCGCTGGACCTGCTGCTCGACCCGGAGATCGGGATCGTCTCGATGGGCGGCCGGGCCGGCACCGGGAAGTCGGCGCTGGCGCTGTGCGCGGGGCTGGAAGCGGTGCTGGAGCGGAGGCAGCACCGCAAGGTGATGGTCTTCCGGCCGCTGTACGCGGTCGGCGGGCAGGAGCTGGGCTACCTGCCCGGTTCCGAGGCGGAGAAGATGGGCCCCTGGGCGCAGGCGGTCTTCGACACCCTCTCCGCCGTCACCACCCCGGACGTGATCGAGGAGGTCATCTCCCGCGGGATGCTGGAGGTGCTGCCGCTGACCCACATCCGGGGGCGCTCGCTGCACGACGCCTTCGTGATCGTGGACGAGGCGCAGTCGCTGGAGCGGAACGTCCTGCTGACGGTGCTGTCCCGGATCGGCCAGGGCTCGCGGGTGGTGCTCACCCACGACGTGGCGCAGCGGGACAACCTCCGGGTGGGCCGCTACGACGGCGTGGTGGCGGTGGTGGAGAAGCTGAAGGGTCATCCGCTCTTCGCCCACATCACGCTCACCCGCTCGGAGCGTTCGCCGATCGCGGCGCTGGTCACGGAGATGCTGGAGGACATCCACCCGTGATCCGCCCTCCGAGGGCATAGTCGGACAATACGGTCAACTCATGGCCGGGGGCCCGCTCCTGAGGGAGCGGGCCCCGTCCGTTTCATCACATCGAGTGCTTTCCGTCCGGGGAACTGCCGTGCGGTGAATGTGACATGCGCCACGCGGGCGGGAATTGCGTCGACCGTACCCGGTGCGGCATGGTGAGGGTTCTGTCAGGCCCCGCGTACGGCGCGGCAGGGCTTCCGGCCACCGGAGGTCAGGCCCCGGAAGGTCCACCAACTCCGGTCGGTGGACGCACAATTGAAGAACGTTGAGCCGTACGCCGCCCGATTCCAACGCCTGGTCGACTCACCTCGGCCGGACGCCGGGCCAGCACCTCCCGTGACCAGTGCACCGTGCGGAGGTCAGTGTCAAGGGGCATGTTGCGCCCGTACGGTCACGCGTGGGCGATGCTGGAAGGAATCCATGTGACTCGGATCTCGGTCCGGGGAGTCGCTGTGGCCTCCGCCACCGCCGTCACCGCTGTCGGTGCCGTCGTGGGCATGGCCTCGGGCAGCGAGGGCAAGACGACGCAGACGGTCGACGTCGCGGGCGCGACCCTGCTTGCCGAAGTCCCCTCTGGCGCCCAGGCGCAGACCATCAGTGACAACATCGGCCAGCAGGCATCCGCCCAGCAGGCCTCCGCCGACGCCGCCGCCAAGGCCGCCGCGGAGCAGAAGGCCGCCGAGGAGGCCGCGCGCCAGCAGGCCGCCGCGGACGCCCAGGCGAAGGCCGACGCCCAGGCCAAGGCCGACGCGGAGAAGGCCGCCAAGGCCGCGGACGACAAGCGCAAGGCCGACGAGGCCGCCGCGAACCGTTCCAAGTCCCGCTCCGCGATGAGCGCGGTGGAGGACAGCGCGCCGCCCGTCTCGGTCAGCCCCGGCTCGGTCCAGGACCTGGCCCGGCAGATCGTCGGCAACGACGCGCAGTTCCAGTGCTTCAGCCAGATCGTGAAGCGCGAGAGCGGCTGGGACTACACCGCGACCAACAAGAGCTCCGGCGCCTACGGTCTGGTCCAGGCGCTGCCCGGCACCAAGATGGCCTCGGCCGGTGCCGACTGGCGCACCAACCCGGCCACCCAGATCAAGTGGGGCGTCGGCTACATGAACTCCCGCTACGGCAGCCCCTGCGGTGCGTGGTCGTTCTGGCAGGCGCACAACTGGTACTAGGAAACGGCTGCCGCTCCGGCGGCGCGGTTCCACCCGGCCCCCGGCCGTTCGCCCTCCTCGGGCGAGCGACCGGGGGCCGTGGCGTTCTCCGGCCAGGACGTTCTCCGGTTCGCGGCCAGGACGTTCTCCGGCTCGGCGGTTCTCCGGTTCGCGGCGAGGGGGCGGACCGCGCCGCCCGGGCGGCGCTGACCAGTGCGCCCTCGGGCGGTGCGGCCCCGGTTGCGGACGCGGGGCGCGGGGAGGGGTCCTGGTTGCTCCCCGCACCGGCCGGTCCGCCGGCGGTTGGCCGTGGGGCGACCTCGGCGGCTGGGCTCCGGGGTCTCGTCCCGACTCCTCCCCGGTGAACCGTGTCCGAAACCGCATGGAACCTTGCGTTTTGTCCGGTTCATCGGGATGGACGGTTCGAGTCGAACGGACCGGCGACCGGACTCGCCGCTCCTCCGGCGGGTAGCGTCATCCCTGACGGCCGCGGCAGGACCCGCGGCGTACCGCCGGACACGGCGGGTTCGGCAGGGGAGCGGTGGTAGCGAGGATGGCGCGGGGCGGAAAGGCCTTCAAGGCCGTGGCCAAGGGCATGGCCGTGGTGGCGAGCGCGGCCGCCGTGATCGAACGGCGCCGGCGTGCCGCGATGGCGGCCGACCCGCACGAACCGGCACTCCCGGCACTGGCCGAAGGGCCGGTGCCGGCGCTCGTGGACGGGCACGTCCCGGCACTCGTCGAGGCGCCGGGCCCCGTCCCGGTCCCGCGGGCCGTTCCGGTGCCGCAGGCCGACCCGGCCCCGGCGGCCGAGCCGGTCCCGCCGTCCGCCGCGCCGGCCCCGACGGCTCCGGCGGCCCAACCGGCCCCGGCCGCCCCGGCCGCGCACGTCGGGCTCGGGCGGGAGTACCACCCCGGCCGCCCGGCCACGCCCGCCGAGGCGGTGCCGTGGGGCCTGCGGGTGGCCGCCGAGTCGACCTGGCGGCTGCTGCTGCTCGGTGCCGCGCTCTACGTCGTCTTCTACGTGGTCGACATGCTGCGGCTGGTGGCCTTCTCGGTGCTGGCCTCGCTGCTGATCACCGCGCTGCTGGAGCCCTCGGTCTCCTGGCTGCGCCGGCACGGCGTGCCGCGCTCGCTGGCGGCCGGCGGGGTCTTCCTCAGCGGTCTGGCCGGGATCGGGCTGGTCGGCTGGTTCGTCGTCTGGCAGGTGTCGACCAACCTCTCGGACGTCACCACCCAGGTGAAGACCGGCGTCAACCAGCTGCGGGACTGGCTGGTCACCGGACCGCTGCACCTGACCCAGCAGCAGATCACCGACTTCGCCAACCAGATCACCAAGGCCATCACCACCAACACCGATCAGCTCACCTCGGCCTCGATCACCGGCGCGCAGATCGCCGTCGAGGTGCTGACCGCGCTGCTGATGACCTTCTTCACCACCTTCTTCTTCCTCTACGACGGCGCGAAGATCTGGAACTGGGCGCTGCGCGGCCTGCCCCGGCACTCCCGGTTCGCGATGGCCGGGGCCGGCCCGAAGGCCTGGGCGACGCTCACCGCCTACGTGCGCGGCACGGTGTGCGTGGCCTTCATCGACGCGCTCTGCATCGGCATCGGCGTCGACCTGCTGGGCGTGCCGCTGGCGCTGCCGCTGGCCGTGATCATCTTCCTGGGCGCCTTCGTCCCGCTGGTCGGCGCGCTGATCACCGGCACCGTGGCGGTGCTGATCGCGCTGGTCACCCAGGGGCCGTGGACGGCGCTGATGGTGCTGGTGGTGCTGGTCGCGGTGATGCAGGTGGAGAGCCACATCCTCCAGCCGCTGATCCTCGGCCGGGCCGTCCGGGTCCACCCGCTCGGCGTCGTCCTCGGCGTCGCGGCCGGCGGCATCATCGGCGGCATCGGCGGCGCGGTGGTCGCCGTCCCGCTGATCGCCGTCACCAACACCGTGGTCGCCCACCTGCGCCGCCGCAACGAGGCCGGCCAGGCCGTCTTCACAGCACTCGAAGCCGCCCGTGAGGCCGCCGAGCGTACGGCGGGGCGCACGGCCGAACCCGCCGCCGAGCGTACCGCGGCCGCCCACCCCGCCCCGTCGGCCGCGCCCGCCACCGACTGACCCCCCGCCGTGCCGGGGCGACCGGCGCGGGAGAGCGACGACGGGCCCCTCCCGGACATGGTGTCCGGGAGGGGCCCGTCGGGGTGCCGGGGTGCGTCAGGCGGTGACGTCCGCCAGGGCGGCCTCGGAGTCGAGGACGCCGGCCACGGCCTGGAGGACGGCGGCGATCTTCATCGAGGCCTGGACGACCTCGCGCTCGACGCCGGCCTTGCGCAGCACGGCCTCGTGCGAGTCGAGGCACTGGCCGCAGCCGTTGATGGCCGAGACTGCGAAGCACCAGAGCTCGAAGTCGACCTTCTCGACGCCCGGGGTGCCGATGATGTTCATCCGCAGACCGGCCCGCATCGTGCTGTACTCCTTGTCGGAGAGCAGGTGCAGCGTCCGGTAGTAGACGTTGTTCATCCCCATGATCGCGGCCGCGCCCTTGGCGGCGGTGTACGCCTCCGGGGAGAGGTTGGCCTTGGCCTCGGGCTCCAGCTCGCGCAGCAGGCCGGGGCTGCGGGTGGCCATCGCGCAGGACAGCACGGTGCCCCAGAGCTGCTGGGCGGGGAGGTCGGAGTTGCCGATGACCGAGCCCAGGTTGAGCTTGAGGTCCTTGGCGTAGTCCGGGAGGGCGGCCTTCAGGTCGTCGAGAGCCATGGGTCAGCCCGCCAGCAGGGCCTGGGCGTCGAGGGTGTCCTCGCCCTTGTTCCAGTTGCACGGGCACAGCTCGTCGGTCTGCAGGGCGTCCAGCACCCGCAGGACCTCCTTGGGGTTACGGCCGACGGAGCCGGCGGTGACCATGACGAACTGGATCTCGTTGTTCGGGTCGACGATGAAGACGGCGCGCTGGGCGGTGCCGTCCTCGCCCTCGACGCCGCAGGCGCGCATCAGCTCGTGCTTGATGTCGGCCAGCATCGGGAAGGGCAGGTCGCGCAGGTCCTTGTGGTCCTTGCGCCAGGCGTGGTGCACGAACTCGGAGTCGCCGGAGACGCCGAGGATCTGGGCGTCGCGGTCGGCGAACTCGTCGTTCAGCTTGCCGAACGCGGCGATCTCGGTCGGGCAGACGAAGGTGAAGTCCATCGGCCAGAAGAAGACGACCTTCCACTTGCCCTCGTAGGACTTGTGGTTGATGTCGGCGAAGGCGCTCGCGGCATCCAGGTCGACACAGGCCTTGAGGTCGAACTCGGGGAACTTGTCACCGATCGTGAGCACGTTCGCTTCTCCTGAAGTGAGATGAGGGGAGCTTTGTCCGGAATCCGGACACCGCTCACAGTTCCACATCGTGGACTGATCAGGGAAATAGCTACACTGGATGTGTCTGATCGGAGATTGTTATCAGTAACGAATCCCCCACGTCGCGGCCGGGTTCCCGCAGGAACGGCGGCACGAAGGCCGACCCGACTGTGGCGAGCGCCACAGTCCGCAGCCCGCGCACCCCGACCGTCGCCCAGCTGCGGGCCTTCGTCGCGGTGGCCGAGCACCGGCACTTCCGGGAGGCCGCCGCCGCCACCGGGACCAGCCAGCCCGCGCTGTCCGGGGCGGTCGCGGCGCTGGAGGAGTCGCTGGGCGCACAACTGGTCGAGCGTACGACGCGCAAGGTGATTGTCACCCCATTGGGGGAGCGCGTGCACCAGCATGCCCGCCGGGTGCTCGCCTCGCTGCAGGCCCTCACCGAGGAGGTCGAGGCCGCCCGCCGCCCGTTCACCGGGCCGCTGCACCTGGGCGTCATCCCGACCGTCGCGCCCTACCTGCTGCCCACCGTGCTGCGGCTGGTCCGCGACCGCTTCCCGGACCTGGAGCCGCACGTCCACGAGGAGCGCACCCCCTCGCTGCTGGAGGGCCTGGCCGCCGGCCGGCTGGACGTCCTGCTGCTCGCGCTGCCGGCCGGCGGGACCTCGCCGACCAGGGACATCCCGCTGTTCGACGAGGACTTCGTCCTGCTCACGCCGCCCACCCACCCGCTCGCCGGTCGGATCGACGTACCGCGCGACGTGCTGCTCGACCTGGAGGTCCTGCTGCTGGAGGAGGGCCACTGCCTGCGCGACCAGGCGCTGGACATCTGCCGCGAGGTCGGCGCCGACCCGGCGGGCTCGACCACCCGGGCGGCCGGCCTGTCCACCCTGGTCCAGCTGGTCGCCGGCGGCCTCGGGGTGACCCTGCTGCCCGCCACCGCACTGGACGTCGAGGCCGGGCGCACCGACCGGCTGGCCGCCGTCCGCTTCGCCGCCCCGGCGCCCGGCCGCCGGATCGGGCTGGCCGTCCGGCCGGGCTCGGCCCGCAGCGCCGAGTACGAGCGCTTCGCGGCCGCGCTGCGCGAGGTGCTGGTCGAGCTGCCGGTCCGGATCGTGTCCTAGGGCCAGTCCCGGCTCAGAGCCCGTCCCGGTCCCCGTGCCAGCCCGGCTCGGGGCGGGCGGCCGGGGTGCCCAGGCAGAGCCCGACCGTCGTGGCGACCAGCAGCTCCAGCGCCTCCAGGGTGTTCGGGTCGGGCCGGTCGCCGGGGTTGCGCAGGGTCAGGTGGCGGGCCGTCAGGCCGTCGAAGCCGCCGAGGAAGTGGACGGCGATCCGGCGGGCGGGCAGTGCCAGGGTCAGGCCGTGGGCGGCCGCGAGGGCGTCGAGCATCTCGACGGCGGTGCCCTCGATGTCGTGCTGCATCTCCAGCATGATCTCCCGCATGTCCGGGTCGCGCAGCGCCAGCGCCCCGAACTCGCTCAGCAGTACGCAGTGCCCGTGCTCGCCGGTGGCGGCCTCCCAGAGCGCCTGCACCAGGGTGCGGACCTGCTCGCCGAACGCGCCGTCGCCCGGGGAGGCGGCGCGCACCTCGCCGACGAAGTCGGAGGTCAGCCGCTCGACGATCGCCCGGTAGAGGTCCTTCTTGGTGCCGAAGGTGTAGTGCACCGTCGCCTGCGCCACGCCCAGCTCGGCCGCGATCGCGCGGGTGCTGCCGGCCGCGATCCCCTCCCTGGTCATCAGGTCGATGGCGGCCTGGACCAGTTGCGGTCGGCGTTCGGAGGCGGGGACGTGTGCCATCCCGCCAGGGTAGCGCCATGGTCGGGCAACTGCGTCGCATGATCTTGTCGGTCAACTTTGTCACCCGACAAAGTTCGGTCTACGGTGGGACGCGACCTGCCCTGACCGACCCGAGGGACCGCCGATGGCCACGTACCTGTACCGACTGGGCCGCTTCTGCTTCCGGCGACGGCGGGCCGTCGTCGCCGTCTGGATCGCCCTGCTCATCGCCGTCGGCGGGGCCGCGGGCGCCTTCGCCGGCAAGACCACCGACGAGTTCAAGGTCCCGGGCACCGAGGCGCAGGCCACCCTGGACCGGATCAAGGACACCTTCCCGGCGCAGGGCCACGGCTCCGCGCAGGTCATCTTCGCCGCCGGCGCCCCCGGCGGCATCGGGACGCCCGAGGCGGGCCGGGCGGTCGGCGAGGCCGTCGCCCGGATGGCCCAGGTGCCGGGCGTGGCCGCGGTGCCCGACCCGTACGCCACCGGCGCGCTCTCGCCGGACGGGAAGGTCGCGATCGCCCTGGTCTCCTTCGACCACAAGCTCGCCGACGTCACCGACGGGCAGCGCGAGGCCGTGAAGGCCGCCGCCGAGCCGGCCCGCGCGGCCGGGCTCGAAGTGGCCTTCGGCGGCGACGCCTACAACACCATGGCCCAGATCGAGGGCGCCAGTGAGGCGATCGGCCTGGTGGTGGCCGGGGTGGTCCTGGTGGTCACCCTCGGCACGCTGGTCGCCGCCGGGCTGCCGCTGCTGACCGCGCTGGTCGGCGTCGGCGTGACGATGGCCGGCCTGCTGGCGCTCACCGGCTCCTTCGAGATCATCACCACCGCGCCGGTGCTGGCCCTGATGGTCGGCCTCGCGGTCGGCATCGACTACGCGCTGTTCATCCTCTTCCGGTACCGCCGCCACCTGGACGAGGGCCTGACGCCGGAGGAGTCCGCCGCCCGGGCCACCGCGACCGCCGGCAGCGCCGTCGTCTTCGCCGGTCTGACCGTGGTCGTCGCGCTCGCCGGGCTCTCCGTCGCGGGCGTCCCCTTCCTCACCGTGATGGGCCTGGCCGCCTCCGCGGCCGTCGTGGTGGCCGTCCTGGTCGCGATCACGCTGCTGCCCGCCGTGCTGGGCTTCACCGGCCGGGCCATCGACCGGCTGCCGGTCTGGAAGCGGGCCCTGGCCACCAACGGCCGCACCACCCTGGGCGAGCGCTGGGGCCGCTTCGTGGTCCGCCGCCCGCTGCCCGTCCTGCTGGTCGGGCTGGCCGGGCTGGGCGCTCTGGCGGTGCCCGCCGCGAGCCTGAACCTCGGCCTGCCGAGCGGCGGTTCGCAGGCCGCCGGGACGGACGCGCGCAAGGCGTACGACCTGGTGGGCGAGGCCTTCGGGCCGGGCTTCAACGCGCCGCTGGTGGTCGTGGTGGACGCCCACGGCGCGCCGCGGCCCGAGCAGGCGGTGCAGGGCGTGGCCGCGAAGCTCCAGACCCTCGACGGCGTGGCGACGCTGCTGCCGCCGACCGTCGACCAGGCGAGCGGCACCGCGCTGGTGACCGTCATCCCGCGGACCGGCCCGGACCACGAGGACACCAAGGCGCTGGTCAACGAGATCCGCGGCCAGAAGGCGGAGCTCAGGGCGGCGACCGGCGCGGACATCGCCGTCACCGGCACCACGGCCGCCAACATCGACGTCTCCACCAAGCTCGGCCAGGCGCTGCCGCCGTTCCTCGCGGTGATCGTCGGGATCGCGCTGGTGCTGCTGGCGCTGGCGTTCCGCTCGGTGCTCGTCCCGCTCAAGGCGGTGGCCGGCTTCCTGCTCAGCATCACCGCCTCGCTCGGCGCGGTGGTCGCGGTCTACCAGTGGGGCTGGCTGGACGGGCTGATCGACGTGCCCAAGGTCGGGCCGGTGGTGAGCTTCGTGCCGATCCTGCTGATCGGCGTGCTGTTCGGACTGGCGATGGACTACGAGCTGTTCCTGGTCTCCGGGATGAAGGAGCAGCACGTGCACGGGGCGGCGCCGCGCGAGGCGGTCGTCGGCGGGGTGAAGAACGGGGCCCGGGTGGTCACGGCGGCCGCGCTGATCATGGTGGCGGTGTTCGGCTCGTTCGTCTTCGGCCACGACCCGATCGTCCAGCCGATCGGCTTCGCCCTCGCGGTGGGCGTGCTGGTGGACGCCTTCGTGGTGCGGATGGCGCTGGTGCCGGCCGCGATGGCGCTGTTCGGCCGGGCCGCCTGGTGGTTCCCGAAGCGGCTGGAGAAGGTCGTGCCGAAGGTCGACATGGAGGGCGAGCAGCTGATCGCCGAGCTGGAGAAGGGGCCGGCGCGGGAGCCCGCCCGGGTCTGAGACCCGGGGGCAGGTCCGGGCGTCCGGCGGGACCCGTTCCCGCCGGGCGCCGTCAGGTCTGGACGGGCAGCCGCTGCTCGAACCAGACCACCTTGCCGGTGCCCAGCCTGGTCGCGCCCCAGCGGTCCGCGCACCGGGCGACTATCTGCAGCCCGCGCCCGCGTTCGTCCTCCGGCCCGGTGCGGCGCGGGCGCGGCAGCAGCGGGCTGTCGTCGCCGACCTCGCAGCGCAGCCGGGTGGTGCGCACCAGGCTCAGGGTGACCGGCCGGGTCGCGTGCTGGACGGCGTTGGTCACCAGCTCGCTGACCATCAGCTCGGTCGCCTCGCTGAGCTCGTCCAGCCCCCAGCGGCGCAGCGTGTGCGCGGCCAGTCGGCGGGCCCGGCCCGGCGTCTCGTTGCGCGGCTGGAGGTACCAGTGCGCGACGTCCCCGGCCGGGATGCCGTCGAAGCAGGCGCCGAGCAGCGCGATGTCGTCGCCCCGGTCGCCGGGTGGCAGGATCCGCAGCGCCTCCTGGCACAGCTGCTCGGGGGACTGCCAGCGGGCGGCGGCGATCCGGGCGCGCAGCACCTCCAGGCCGTCGCTGATCGGGCGGGTGCGGGTCTCCACCAGGCCGTCGGTGAACAGCAGCAGCGCCGAGCCGGGCGGCGCGGGCAGTTCGACGGAGTTGAAGTCCACCCCGCCGACGCCGATCGGCGCCCCGGAGTCCAGCTCGACCAGCTCGGCGGTGCCGTCCGGGCGGACCAGCACCGGCGGGACGTGCCCGGCGTTGGCCATCACCACCCGGTTGGCGATCGGGTCGTACACCGCGTAGACGCAGGTGGCCAGGTGCTGTTCGCGGCCGAGCCGCTGGGCCTGCTCGTCCAGGTGGTAGAGCACCTCGTGCGGCGGCAGGTCGAGGGCGGCCAGGGTCTGGGCGCTGGTGCGCAGCTGGCCCATGATGGCGGCCGAGGTGAGCGAGTGGCCCATCACGTCGCCGACGATCAGGGCGACCCGGTTGCCGGGCAGCGGGACGGCGTCGTACCAGTCCCCGCCGACCTGCGCGCCGCGCTCACCGGGCAGGTAGCGCTGGGCGATCCGGACGCCGTGCGACTGCGGCAGGCGCAGCGGCAGCATGCTGCGCTGGAGCTCGTTGGCGATCTCCCACTCGCGGGCGTAGCGCAGCGCGGTGTCCACGGCCAGCCCGGCCTGGGTGGCGAGGTGCGCCGCGGTCGCGGTGTCCGCGGCGTCGAAGACCGGGCGGCCGGTGCGTTCGGGAGGGCGGCGGATCAGTATCAGCAGCCCGAGCACGGCCTTGCGGCCGCGCAGCGGCAGGGCGAGGACGGAGGTGCCGGCGGCCAGCCGGGCCACCCCGCGGGTGCCGTACAGCTCGCGCAGCAGCGTCTCGGCGCGCTCGGCGGAGGGGGTGCCGAGGACGGCGGGGTCGGCGGGGCGGCGGCTCAGCAGGGCGTGGGCGAGCGCCCCGCCGCGGGTCACCGGGGTGGCCGGGCCGCCGTCGGCGGTCGAGCGGGCGCCGTAGCGGGAGCGGCGCCGGTCGTCCATGCCGCTCGGGCGGCCGCGGCGGCCGATCCGGGTGCCGGTGCTGTGGTGTATCCGCAGCTCCTCCGGGAACCCGGGCTCGCGTTCGACGTTGGGCAGCGGGTCGCGCAGGTGGATGACGGCGGCGTCGGCGAGCGTCGGGACCAGCACCCGGCCGATGTTGCGCAGCGTCGCGGCGAGGTCGAGGGCGCTGTTGATCCGCCGGGTCGCCGAGTCGAGGTACGCCAGGCGGTCCGCCATCTCGGTGCGCTCCGGTCGTGCGCCCGTCCGTCGCGCGGCGGCCGGGGCCGCTGCCAGGGCCGGGACCGGGGCCGCCGTCAGGCCCGGGGCCGGCGGTGTCGGGCCCGCTGTCGCGGCCGGGACCTGGCGGCGCTGGCCCGGGACGGCGGGCGGCTGCTCCGCCTCGGTCTTGAGCTGGTCGCGCACGGCTGCCTGTCCTGGATTCGGTGTGGTCGGTGAGCTGTTCTGTTGCGTCGGCCACGGGTGCGGCCGGTCCTGTCCCGGTTCGATCAGCCGACGCGTCGACAGCACAGGAACAGCTGTTCCTCCGGCGGCAGCGAGGTACTGGCCGGTGCGTACGGATGCCCCGAGCACTCCTCGACGGCGAAGCCGGCCGAGACCAGAACCCGCTCCAGATCCTCCCTCAGATACCCACTGATCCGCAGCTCTCTGCCAAGGAACGGAAGCGGAACGTGATCCAGGTCCGCCTCGACCATACCGAGCGCCAGCAGTCCGGCCGGCCGCAGGAGTTCGCGCAGCTGCCCCAGCACGGTCGGGATCTCGTCCTGTGGCAGCAGGATCAGCGAGAAGAACGCGGTGATCGCGGCGAAGCGGCCCCGGCCCTCCGACCCCAGGTCGGGGGCGTTCCAGACCCGGTCCGCCCGCTCGGTGGCCAGATCGTACAGGTCGATCCGATGGAACACTGGCGCAAACCCGCCCGGGAAGACGGTCCGCCGGGCCAGCGTGAGCATCCCGTCGGAGAGGTCCGCGCCGGTCACCCGCAGACCGGCCGCGGCCAGCTGGCGGACGGTCGGGTCACCGGTGCCGCAGCCGACGTCCAGCACCCGGGCGCCCGGTTCGAGCTCGGCGAGCAGCCGCCGGCCGCAGGCCAGCTGGCCGTCCTTGGCCGGGAAGGCCTCGCCGTACCCGGCGCCGATGGTGTCGAAGGCGACCGCCTGCAGCGCCCGGGCCGCCCGCCGCCGCCGTACCTCGGGCTCGTCGTCGCCGGCGTCCTCGCCGACGGGGAACGGGTCGGATATCTGTCCGGTCGTCACGTTGCGAGGCACCCTTCCACCCGTGGCCTCCGGTGGCTCCTCCGCGGCCCCGGGGGCCGCTGCCGGTGGCGGTACGTCACGCTCTCCGCACCACACGGACGGACTGCACCCCGACGCGTTTCCGGCCGACACTCGTGTGCGTACTGGCATCTGAGAATATGCGTGATCACTGCGCCATGGGGTCCGTTTCCGGCCAACTCGCCGTGCTTGGGCCGTTGTGGCCCGGGTTGCGGAAGCACGAGGGTGCGGACGGGGTTGTGCGCGCGGCCCCGCACGCCGGACGATGCGCCCGGGGAAGGTCGATGACCTGCGGTTTTGTCCATCCGCGGGCTGACTATCGGACGTTTATCGAACGTCAATCGGCGCGGTGCACAGTGGAGTCCAGCGCCGGGGAAGCGTTGAGGGCGCTCCCGCAGCCGGGGGGCTGCGGGGGCGCCGACGCGCGGAACGGGGGAGGTTGTCCGTGGGGGAGCGGAAGCCTTACGGCGCGGGGGGAGAGAAGGGCTCGGTGTGCTGCTGGGAGATGAGGTCCGCCACGGGGGAGGCCTCAGGCACACCGAGCCGTGTGAAGATCGCATGGGCCTCTTGGAGGCAGGCGAGTCCACGAGCCGGCTGGGCGAGCGCCAACAGGGCCTCGCCCAGTGCGGCGTTCGCCAGGCCCTGGCAGTAGGCGGAGTCCATCTCCTGCCCGAGCGCCAGCGACTCGCCGGCCGCCGAGGCCGCCTCGGCGTGCTGGTCGGCGACGAGCAGGGCGGAGGCCAGCCGGGCCAGGGTGAAGCCCTCCCAGAGGGGGTTCTGCTGCGACCGGTAGAGCCGGTGCGCCTCCCGCAGGTGCGGGACGGCCTCGCCGCCGGCGAGCACCACGCCCAGCTGGTAGAGGGTCTGGGCGAGCAGCGGGCCGCTGTTGGACTGCCGCGCGGCGGCGACGCCCTCGCCGGCCGACCGGATCGCCGTCTCGGTCATGCCGAGCCGGTGCTGCACCCGGGCCATGTTGCTGACGACCCGGGCCTCCAGGATCGGCGCGGCCACGGCCCGGCTGGTGGCACGGGCCTGTTCGAGGAACTGCAGGGCCTCGGCCGGCCGGTTGCCGAGGTTCAGGATCACGCCCAGCATGTTGGCGGTGGCCAGCAGCAGGAAGGTCGGCTCGTCCGGGGCCTGGTGCTCCAGGCTCCGGCGGAAGGACTGCTCGGACCCCTGGAAGTCGCTGGTGACGGACTGCAGGGTGCCGAGGGCGACGTGGACCCGGGCGAGCGCGGCGCGGTCGCCGCAGCGCTCCGCCTCGCCGCCGATGGTCTCCAGGATCTGCCGCCCCTGAGGGCCGTGGGTGGGGTCCGGGCCGAGACCGTACAACAGGATCATCAGGTCCATCGCCGCGTGCCGTGAGGCGCGGGGGCCGTCCGCCGCCGCGGCCGCGGCGCTGAGCAGCAGGGCGCCCTCGGTCCGGAGCCAGTCCTGGGCGGAGCCGCTGGTCGGCAGGCCGATCCCGGCCGAGACGGGGGTGGTGAGCAGCTCGGGCAGCGGGTCGTCCGGCTCGATGAGCTGGGTCGCGGTGCGGAGGGTCGGGATCAGCAGGTCGAGCAGCCGTCGGACGGCGCGCTCCTGCTCCTCGGTGTCGCCGATCCGCTCGTTCTGCCGCTGGGCGTAGAGCCGGAGCAGGTCGTGGTACCGGTAGCGGCCGGGCGTGAAGCACTCCAGCATGTTCGCCTCGACCAGCGCCTCGGCGAGGTCCTCGGCGGTGTACTCGTCCACCCCGAGCAGCGCGGCGGCGGACGCCAGCGGGATGTCGGGGGAGTCGATCAGGGCGAGCAGCCGAAAGGCGCGGGCCTCGGGCACGGACAGCTGTCCGTACCCGAGCCCGATGGTGGTCTCGACGGCGAGGTTGCCGAGCTGGAGCTCGTCCAGGCGACGGCGCTGGTCGGCTAACCGACTGGCCAGGTCGGAGACGCTCCACCGCGGCCGGCTGGCCAGCCGGGCGGCGGCGATGCGGACCGCCAGCGGCAGGAAGCCGCAGGCGGTGACGACCGCCATGGCCGCCTCCGGCTCGGCGGCGACCCGCTGCTCCCCGACGATGGCCGAGAACAGCGCCAGCGCCTCCTGCGGGGTCAGCTCCTCGACGTCGAACAGCTGGGCGCCGGGGATGCCGGCCAGCCGGGACCGGCTGGTGGCGAGCACCGCGCAGCCGGAGACCCCGGGGATGAGCGGTCGGATCTGGTCGGCGTCGCGCGCGTTGTCCAGCAGGATTAGCATCCGCCGGCTGGCGAGCAGCGAGCGGTAGAGGGCGGCGCGCTGCTCCAGCGAGTCGGGGCTCTCGGCGACGCCGAGCGCGTGCAGGAAGTCGCCCAGGACGCCCACCGGGTCGGCGGGCGAGGCACCGGCTCCGCGCAGGTCGACGTACAGCTGCCCGTCCGGGAACTCGGCGCGGACGCGGTGGGCGACGTGCACGGCGAGGGTGGTCTTGCCGACCCCGCCGATCCCGGCCAGCGAGGTCACCACCACGGCCTGGCCGGTGGCGTTCATCAGGACCGTCGAGAGGTCGCCCACCAGCTCGGTGCGACCGCTGAAGTCCGAGACGTCCGCCGGGAGTTGGGCCGGAGGCGCGGCCGGACCCTCCTCGCGGGCGGCCGGAGCGGACACCGCGGGAGGGGCCAGGTCGGGATCGGCGGCGAGGATGCGGGTGTGCATCGCGGACAGCCCCGCGCCGGGTTCGACCCCGAGCTCCTCGATCAGCAGCTTGCGGGTGTCGGTGTAGACACCGAGCGCCTCGGCCTGGCGGCCGCAGCGGTACAGCGCCAGCATCAGCAGTTCGCGCAGTCGCTCGCGCAGCGGGTGCTCGGCCGTCAGGTTGTTGAGCTCGCCGACGATCTCGGCGTGCAGGCCGATGTCGAGCGCGGCGGCGCACAGCTCCTCCGCGGCGGCCACCTGGCGTTCGGCCAGCCGGAGCCGCTGGGCGTCGGCGTAGGGGCCCGGGATGCCGGTGAGCGGACGGCCGCTGAACAGGTCCAGCGCCCGCACCAGCAGACGGTGCGCCTCGCGCTTGTCGCCGGCGGTCCGGGCGGCCGCGGCCTCGCCGGCGAGCCGCTCGAAGACCGTCAGGTCGAGGGCCTCGCCCGGGATGCGCAGCGCGTAGCCGTCGGCGACCGAGACCAGCAGCTCGGCGGGCCGGCGCACCTCGCGCCGGGGCTCGATGACGGAGCGCAGGCGGGAGACGTACGTGCGCAGCGCCGCCACCGCCTGGGCCGGGGGCCGCTCGCCCCAGAGCGCGTTCACGAGGTCCTGGGTGGTGACCGGGCGTCCGGAGTGCAGCAGGAGCGTGGTCAGAACGGCTTGTTGCTGGGGGGATCCGAGGGACAGGGGTTTCCCGTCGAGCCAGGCCTGGACCGGACCGAGGACTTGGAAGCGCAGCGCAGGGTTCTGCGGCGTCTCCAGAAACTCCATGAAGTCCCCCGATGGCCTGTGGTGTCGATTCCGTGAAAGGGCGCTCGGCGGTCCGCCGCGGTGGTTCAGCTTAGGCGGACGCCCGACTCTGCCGGACGGTGCCGCAAGCCGCACGATGTTTATCGGACATTTAATCAACCCTACGATACTGTCCGCGCGCCCGTGCCACAGAGGTCGGGCTGAAGACAATTGATGACCGAAAGGCGGCCTCCCAATGGCCAACGACCAGAGCGAGACCCCGGCGCCGTCCACGCCCGAGAACGCGGCGAAGACCGAGGCCCCGGCCGCCGCTGTGGAGGCGGGCAAGGCTGTGGAGGGCGCGGTGACCGCGTCCTCGAACCCGACCGAGTACACGGCGCCGACCGACGCGGAGAAGGACGCGTTCGAGAACGCCGCCTTCGGTGACGAGGGCCAGTACATCGAGGAGCCCGACCACCGGGCCGGTGGCAAGCCGGGCGGCCCGTACGAGCCGGAGACCCTCGTCGGCGGCCACCCGTAAGCCGTTCCGACCGTGCGCCCCCGTGCCCCCGTCCGGGCGCGGGGGCGCTGTTGGTTATGCGCGCGCCAATTCGTGTGCGGGTGCATCGCGGTGGCCGATTCCCGCCCATGGTGCACGCATGGTGACCGGCGTTATCCGTAACGTGCCCGGCGTCGGGCGCCGCGCGTTCCGGAATTCCGGATTCACCAGGGGGATTGCCCGGTCCTGATTGTTGTGGTTTGCGTGGATTTTTCCGCAATTCCCGATGCCGATCTCAATCAGCCGAATCGCGGGTCTCGGGGGCGGGGGCGACGTGGTGCGGTTCCGCGGCCCATTCCCGGCCGCCGCCCTCGGGGCGCAGGTAGTGCTCGCCGCCGATGGTGTCCATGTAGATGCCGGTGCGTCCGGTCCTCCGGTCGAGGACGAGTTCACCCACGTGGGGCCGGTAGGCCGGGGCGTTGCGCTGTCGGGTGCTCACCGTGCTGCTCCTCGCTCTGGTCGGCGACTGGCCAGCATCTCTAGAGAAGCTAATATCTCTAGAGATGTCAACGGTCGTATCTCCTTACCGGCGACCGCGGGCACGCCTACGATTTGTCCCAGGCAGAGGGAGCGGCGATGACCGGCAGCAATGGCGACAAGCAGCCCAAGTACCAGCGGATCGCCGAAGCGCTGAAGGAGGCCATCGACACCGGCCGGTACCGCGCGGGCGACCGCCTGCCCGGCGAGAACGACCTCATGGACGAGTACGGCGTGGCCCGGATGACCGCCCGCCAGGCGCTGGGCGTGCTGCAGAGCGAGGGCATCGCAGAGGCGCGGCGCGGCGCCGGGGTGTTCGTCCGGGACTTCCGGCCGCTGCGCCGGCGCGGCATCCAGCGGCTGGCGCAGGGGCAGTGGGGGTCCGGCCGGTCGATATGGTCGGCGGACATCGACAACCGCAGCCTGGTGGTCGACCAGGTGTCCGTCGCCGAGCGGGGCGCGCCCGAGCACGTGGCCCGGGTGCTCGGGGTCGACCCGGGCGCCCCGATGTGCGTGCGGCACCGCCGCTTCGTCCTGGACGGCAAGCCGGTGCTGCTCTCGACCTCCTACCTGCCCGCCGTGCTGGTCTCCGGCACCGCCATCACCCGCGAGGACACCGGCCCCGGCGGCACCTACGCCCGGCTCGCCGAGATCGGCGCCAAGCCCGTGCACTTCCGCGAGGAGGTCCGCTCCCGGATGCCCGGCGCCGACGAGTCCGCCCGCCTGGAGCTGTCCGCCGGCACCCCGGTCATCCTGATCTGCCGCACCGCCTTCGCCGACGAGGGCCAGGTCGTCGAGCTCAACGAGATGATCCTGGACGCCGCCTCCTACGTCCTGGAGTACGACTTCGACGCCTGAGCCGGGTGGGTCGGCCCGCGGTTGCTACTGGTAGTGGTAGCGGGCCTTGAGGATCTTCACCTCCTTCTCGTCCGCCCGGTACACCAGCCGGTGTTCGTCGTCGATCCGCCGCGACCAGTAGCCCGCCAGGTCGCCCTTCAGCGGCTCGGGCTTCCCGATGCCGTCGAAGGGGTCCCGCTGGATCTCGTCGATCAGGCGGGTGATCCGCTGAGCCATCTTCCGGTTGGACCCGAGCCAGAACAGGAAGTCCTCCCAGCCGTCGGGGTCGAAATGGACGCTCCTCACACCTCACCCGCCAGCGCTTCCAGTTCCTCCATGGTCCTGGTGACGCCGGGGTGGCCGGCCCTGTCGCGGGCGACGGCCTCCATGAGCCGCTGCGCGTTGGCGGGGGAGCGCAGGAGGTAGATCGTCTCCTGCCAGGAGTCGTAGTCCTCCGCGGACATCAGCACGGCGTCCCCGCCCTTGGAGGTGATCCTTATCGGCGCGTGGTCGTCGTTGACCTTCTTGATCAACGGGAAGAGCTGCGTGCGCGCCTCGCTCGCACTGATCGCCATGGGACGGCCTTCCACTCGGGTACCGGATGTCCGTACCGCAATGGTACGAGTCTCCGGTACCGGATGCCATGCGACAGGCGAACGAAGACCGCCCCGGGCGCGGGGCGGCCGGGGCGGTTCGGGGGCGTGCGGGGTTGGTCCCGCGCGGGGTTACTCCTTGGAGCGGACGCGCAGGCTGGTGATCAGCGGGCCCTCGGTGGTCTCGCGGAAGAAGTCGTTGCCCTTGTCGTCGACGACGATGAAGGCCGGGAAGTCCTCGACCTCGATGCGCCAGACCGCCTCCATGCCGAGCTCGGCGTACTCCAGCACCTCGACCTTCTTGATGCAGTCCTGGGCGAGGCGGGCGGCCGGGCCGCCGATCGAGCCGAGGTAGAAGCCGCCGTGCTGGGCGCAGGCGTCGGTGACCTGCTTGCTGCGGTTGCCCTTGGCGAGCATGACCATCGAGCCGCCGGCCGCCTGGAACTGGTCGACGTAGGAGTCCATCCGGCCGGCCGTGGTGGGGCCGAAGGAGCCGGAGGCGTAGCCCTCGGGGGTCTTGGCCGGGCCCGCGTAGTAGACCGGGTGGTCCTGGAGGTACTTGGGCATGCCCTGGCCGGCGTCCAGGCGCTCCTTGATCTTGGCGTGGGCGATGTCGCGGGCGACCACCAGGGTGCCGGTGAGCGAGAGCCGGGTCTTCACCGGGTACTTGGAGAGTTCGGCGCGGATCGCGGACATCGGCTGGTCGAGGTCGACGCGCACCACGTCGTCGTCCAGGTGCTCGTCGGTGGTGTCCGGCAGGTACTTCGCCGGGTCGGTCTCCAGCTGCTCCAGGAAGACGCCCTCGGCGGTGATCTTGCCGAGCGCCTGGCGGTCGGCGGAGCAGGAGACCGCCATCGCGACCGGCAGCGAGGCGCCGTGGCGGGGCAGGCGGACCACGCGCACGTCGTGGCAGAAGTACTTGCCGCCGAACTGGGCGCCGATGCCGATCTTCTGGGTCAGCTCGGTGACCTTGGCCTCCAGCTCCAGGTCGCGGAAGCCGTGGCCGGTCTTGGCGTCGCCCGAGGTCGGCAGGTTGTCCAGGTAGTGCGCCGAGGCGTACTTGGCGGTCTTCAGCGCGAACTCGGCGCTGGTGCCGCCGATCACGATGGCCAGGTGGTACGGCGGGCAGGCCGCGGTGCCCAGTGAGCGGATCTTCTGCTCCAGGAACGAGAGCATGCTCGCCTCGTTCAGGATGGCCTTGGTCTCCTGGTACAGGTACGACTTGTTGGCGGAGCCGCCGCCCTTGGCCATGAACAGGAACTTGTACGCGTCGCCGTCGGTGGCGTACAGCTCGATCTGGGCCGGCAGGTTGTTGCCGGTGTTCTTCTCGTCCCACATGGTCACCGGGGCCATCTGGGAGTACCGCAGGTTGAGCTTGGTGTAGGCGTCGTACACGCCGCGCGCGATGGCGGAGTCGTCGCCGCCGGAGGTCAGCACGTTCTGGCCGCGCTTGCCCATGACGATCGCGGTGCCGGTGTCCTGGCACATCGGGAGGATGCCGCCGGCCGAGATGTTGACGTTCTTCAGCAGGTCGAGCGCGACGAAGCGGTCGTTGGGGCTGGCCTCCGGGTCGTCCAGGATGCGGCGCAGCTGGGCGAGGTGGGCGGGGCGCAGGTAGTGCGAGATGTCGTGCATCGCCTCGGCCGTCAGCAGCCGCAGCGCCTCGGGCTCGACCTGGAGGAAGGTGCGACCGCCGGCCTCGAAGGTGGAGACGCCCTCGGAGGTGAGCTTGCGGTACGGGGTCGGGTCAGCGCCCAGGGGGAGCAGGTCGCTGTACTCGAAGTCTGGCGTGGGAGCCATCGGGGCGGTCCTTAGGGGTCCAGTGGTGCGGCTGCGTCGGCGAAGCACCATCCAGGGTAGGACCCGCCGGAAGTCGGCATGCGGACAGGGCAGCCTTGCGTGACCGGGCTCACTCGCGCAGGAGTGCGAGCGACTAGGCTGACCCCGTGGACAACTCGCCGTCGCACGACGATTCGGGGCAGCCGCCGGTGCCGGCGCCCGTACCGATGACCAAACCCGAACCCAAGTCAGAGAGCAGACCCGAACTCAGGCCCGAGGCCGGGGCCGCGGCGCGGCCGCACGCGCCGGCCGCGGAGGCGGAGCTGCGCGTCTCCGACGCCGACCGCGAGAAGGTCGCGGAGCTGCTGCGCGACGCCTACGCCGAGGGGCGCCTGGACGCGGACGAGCACGCCGAGCGGATCGAGGCCGCGTACGCCTCGAAGACTTTCGGCGACCTCGCGCCGCTGACCCGGGACCTGCCGGCCCGCCCGCTGTCCTTCGAGAAGCAGCCGTTGAGCGCCCCGCAGGGGCCGCCGCCGCAGCAGCCGGCGCGCCAGGAGGCCCCGACGGTGGTGGCGATCTTCGGCGGCGCGTCCCGCAAGGGCCGCTGGCGGGTGGGCTCGCACCTGAGCGCCTTCACCGCGTTCGGTGGCGTGGACATCGACCTGAGCGACGCCGTGTTCGAGTCCCCCGAGGTGGAGATCACGGTGACGGCGATCTTCGGCGGGGTCCAGATCCGGGTCCCGGAGAACGTGAGCCTCCAGGGGTCCGGCATCGGCATCTTCGGCGGTTTCGACGTCCGCGAGCAGACCGCGGCGGACCCGTACGCTCCGGTTGTCCGGGTCAAGGGCCTTGCGCTGTTCGGCGGTTGCGAGGCCAAGCCGCGCCGCGGCAAGAAGCTGAAGGAGTGGGTGCGCCGTCAACTCGGCACCGACTGACCGTCGTTGACCTGCACAGTGCCCGGCCGGGAGCCAACTCCCGGCCGGGCACTCGGCGTTGCGGCCAGTGCTCTGCGTAGTCGATTGCGTGCAGTGTGCATGAATCGCGGCCGAGCGGGGTAGTTCCTTCCGCACATCGCTTCTTGGACGGCTGCGCACCGGAGGCGGCCGAGCGGCCGTGCCGGGGTTGGACAGCGGGGGCTCGCAGCCGGCGGGGGAGCGAGGGGTCCCCGTGTCCGAGAGCCTCGTCAGGAGTACGGCCGTGCTGCATCCGATCGAGTCCCGCACCACCTCGCCAGTCGCCGCCGCGCAGGTCCTGGAGCGCCGCCCCGGCGTCCGGCCGCAGCCGCAGCCCCCGGGCGGCCCGGCGGGTTCCCCCGCGGGCGAGGACAATCCCTGGCACACCGGTGCCGCGTGTCGGCGGGACGAGGTGGGGCTGTTCTTCGCGCCCTCCAAGGAGCCGACGGCGGCCCGGCTGTCGCGCGAGGAGCAGGCCAAGCAGGTCTGCGCCCGCTGCCCGGTGCTGCTGGAGTGCCGCGAGCACGCGCTGGCCCAGCCGGAGCCGTACGGGGTCTGGGGCGGGCTGACGGCCGCCGAGCGGCGGGTGGTGCTGGCCCGGCGCCGCCGCCGGGACGCGGAGCTGCGCGAGGCGGCCCGGGTGACGGCGGCCGGTCGGCGCCGGATAGCCGGGTGAGGGCGGGCCCGAGAGCGGGAGGACGGTGCGCCGCGGCCCCGGCGGAGGGGGATTCCGCCGGGGCCGCGAAGCGCGTCGCCGCGGGGCCCGGTAGGCGGTAGCCCGGCGGACCGGGCTGCCGCCTGCCCGGGCTCAGTTGGCGCGGTCGAAGTCGATCGCGCTGTACGCCCGCAGCTTCGAGAGCTTGTGGGTGGAGTTGATCTCGCGGATGGTGCCGCTCTTGGAGCGCATCACCAGCGAGCTGGTGGTGGCGGTCTCCGAGCGGTAGTGCACGCCGCGCAGCAGCTCGCCGTCGGTGATGCCGGTGGCGACGAAGAACACGTTCTCGCCGCTGACCAGGTCGTCCGTGGTGAGCACCCGGTCCAGGTCGTGGCCGGCGTCCAGGGCCTTCTGCCGCTCGGCGTCGTCCTTGGGCCACAGCCGGCCCTGGATCACGCCGCCCATGCACTTCATCGCGCAGGCCGCGATGATGCCCTCCGGGGTGCCGCCGACGCCCATCAGCAGGTCGACGCCGGTGCCCTCGCGGGCGGCCATGATGGCGCCGGCCACGTCGCCGTCCGAGATGAACTTGATCCGGGCGCCCGCCTCGCGGATCTCCCGGACCAGGCCGTCGTGGCGCGGGCGGTCGAGCACCACGACGGTGACGTCCTCGACGGCGCTGCCCTTGGCCTTGGCGACCCGGCGGATGTTGACCGCCGCCGGGGCGGTGATGTCGACGAACTCGGCCGCCTCCGGCCCGGCCACCAGCTTGTCCATGTAGAACACGGCGCTGGGGTCGAACATGGTGCCGCGGTCGGCGACGGCCAGTACGGCCACCGCGTTGTTCATGCCCTTGGCGGTCAGCGTGGTGCCGTCCACCGGGTCGACCGCGACGTCGCACTCGGCGCCGGTGCCGTCGCCGACCCGCTCGCCGTTGTAGAGCATCGGGGCTTCGTCCTTCTCGCCCTCGCCGATGACGACGACGCCGTTCATCGAGACGGTCGAGACGAGGGTGCGCATCGCCTTCACGGCGGCGCCGTCCGCGCCGTTCTTGTCACCCCGGCCGACCCACCGGCCGGCGGCCATCGCGGCCGCCTCGGTGACCCGGACGAGTTCGAGCGCGAGGTTCCGGTCCGGAGCCTCGGGCGCGACCTCCAGGGCACTGGGAAGCTGGTGCGGGTACTGCGTGGACATCGTCGTTACCTCTCTGTACGCGACGACCAGTGAGCGCCCGACTACTGCCAGGTCGAACGCCGTGGTGAGGGTATTGCGATCGTATCTGCCCACGAGATGACTGTCTGTGGCGCGGGTCGCTGCTCTGTGGCGGAAAACGCCTGTTCATCCCGTTTCACCCGGACGTGAATACCCCTGGTGACCGCCCCGGGATGTGGATGAGTCACCATGTGGGGGTGGCAGCAGACAACAAGGGCATGAGGGGCCGGCAGACCGTACGGGACATGGTCCTGTCGATGCTGGTGGTCGGTTTCGTCGTCTGGATCGGGTACCTGTTCCTCCCGCACGACGCCAACGGCGACCCGGTGCACGAGGTCGCGTACAAGGTGGAGACCTCCACCGCCAGGCGTGCGGCGCCGTACCCGGTGCTCTCCCCGGAGGGGCTGTCCGACAAGTGGCGGGCCACCTCGGTCAGCTACAAGCCGGCCGACCAGAACAACGGCAGGGGCAACGCCTGGCACCTGGGCTTCGTGACCCCCTCCGGCCAGTACGCGGCGGTCGAGCAGAGCGACGTGCCGCGCGACTCCCTGCTGGCCGCCTACGTGACGGGCGCCAAGCCGGACGGCACCGCCGAGGTGGCCGGCCGCGCCTGGGAGCGCGTGCAGGGCGAGAAGGCCCGCGCGCTGACCGTGCAGACCGGCCCCGGGACCACCCTGCTCACCGGCACCGCCTCCTACGAGGAGCTGACCGAACTGGCGCAGGCGCTCAAGTAGCCCGCCCCCGTTCCACCCCGCCCGGCACGCGCCGGAGCACCCTGGACGACGCCGAAGGGCCCCGCACCGGACGAACCGGTGCGGGGCCCTTGCGCGCGGGGCGGATCAGACGGTGGTGACGACCTCGTCGTAGGCCAGGCGCGGCGAACGCGGGAACCAGGCGTCGTCGCCCGGCTTGCCGATGTTGACCACGGCCAGCACCGAGTGCTCGCCGTCGCCGAAGAACTCCTTGTTGATGCCCTCGGCGTCGTAGCCGGTCATCGGGCCGGCGGCCAGGCCGGCGGCGCGCACGCCGATGATGAAGTACGCGGCCTGCAGGGCGCCGTTCAGCGTGGCGGACTGCTCACGGACGCTGCGCTCCGAGAAGAAGACGTCCTTGGCCTGCGGGAAGTGCGGGAACTGGGTCGGCAGCTCCTCGTGGAACTCGTTGTCCGCGGCGAGGACGGCGACCAGCGGGGCGGCGGCGGTCTTGGCCTTGTTGCCGTCCGCGAGGTGCTGGACGAGGCGCTCGCGGCCCTCGGCCGAGCGGACCAGGACGACGCGCAGCGGCTGCTGGTTGAAGGCGGTCGGGCCGTACTTGACCAGCTCGTAGATGGCCTGGACCTGCTCCTCGGTGACCGGCTCGTCGGTGAAGGTGTTCGCGGTGCGGGCCTCGCGGAACAGCAGGTCCTGGGCGGCGGCGTCGAGTACCAGGGCGTCGGTGGTCATGCTTCTGCACCTCATGCGAAAGGGGGTTCGTCGGTATGATCGGCCGCAGCCGGTCACTTCATCCAACATAGGTGAAGTTTCAACGATTCCCCAAGCGAATGTGACCTGCCTCACTCCCCGCCCGGGCCCGCGCCCTCCTCGGCGGCCAGGGCGGCGTCCAGCCGGGCCCGGGCGCCGTCCAGCCAGCGCTGGCACACCTTCGCCAGCTGCTCGCCGCGCTCCCACAGGGCCAGCGACTCCTCCAGCGACGTCCCGCCGTTCTCCAGCTGCCGGACGACGTCCAGCAGCGCGTCCCGGGCGTGCTCGTAGCCCAGCGCGTCGTCCGGGTTCGGCGCCGCCGCGTCCTGCTGCTCCTGCTGCTCTGCCATGCGTGCCAGCGTAGGGGGTGCGGGTGACAGCGTCAGCCCGCGTCGGCCGCGGTGACGTCGAAGCCGCCGCCCGCCACCCGGGCGTGCAGCCCCTCGCCGGGCGCGACCTGCGCCGGGTCGGTCACCACCGTGCCGTCCGCCCGCTGGAGCACCGCGTAGCCGCGCTCCAGGGTGGCCGCCGGGGAGAGCGCCACCACCCGGGCCAGGGTGTGGCCGAGGTCGCTCTGCGCGTGGTCCAGTCGGTGCCGCAGGGTGCGCCGGGCCCGCTCCAGCAGGCCGTCCACCTCCTGCCCGCGCCCGTCCAGCATCCGGTGCGGGGCGGCCAGCGCCGGGCGGCTGCGCACCCCGTCCAGCCCGTGCTGCTCGCGGTCGACCCGGGACAGCACGTGCCGGCGGGCGCGGTCGCGCAGCTGACGGACCTTGGCCAGCTCCTCGCCGACGTCCGGAACCACCCGTTTGGCCGCATCGGTCGGGGTGGAGGCGCGCAGGTCGGCCACGAAGTCCAGCAGCGGCTGGTCGGGCTCGTGCCCGATCGCGCTCACCACCGGCGTACGGGCGGCCGCGACCAGCCGCACCAGCCCCTCGTCCGAGAACGGCAGCAGGTCCTCCACGCTGCCGCCGCCGCGGGCCACGATGATCACGTCCACCTCGGGGTGCTCGTCCAGCTCCCGCACCGCCGCGCTCACCCGCTCCACCGCGCTGACCCCCTGCACCGGGACGTTGCGCACCTCGAAGCGGACGGCCGGCCAGCGCCGCCGGGCGTTCTCCAGCACGTCGCGCTCGGCGGCCGAGCCGCGCCCGGTGACCAGCCCGACGCACTGCGGCAGGAACGGCAGCGGCCGCTTGCGCTCGGCCGCGAACAGGCCCTCCCCGGCGAGCCGCCGCTTCAGCTGCTCCAGCCGGGCCAGCAGCTCGCCGAGGCCCACCGGGCGGATCTCCGAGGCGCGCAGCGACAGCTGCCCGCGCGCCGCGTACCACTCCGGCTTGGCGTGCACGACGACCCGCGCGCCCTCCTGCACCACCTCCGCGACCTGGTCGAACACCGAGCGGAAGCAGGTCACCGTGAGCGACACGTCGGCCTGCGGGTCGCGCAGGGTCAGGAACACCACGCCCGCGCCGGGGCGCCGGCTGAGCTGGGTGATCTGCCCCTCCACCCAGACCGCGCCGAGCCGGTCGACCCAGCCGCCGATCAGCGCGGAGACCTTGCCGACCGGGAGCGGCGCTTCGGGGGAGCTGGTGTTGGCCATGCGTACGAGGCTAGCGGCGCGGGCCGACACGGCCGAGACCGCGCCCGGCCCCGCGCGGCCCGACGGCGGTCACCGGGGAAGCCGGGGCGGCCGGCGCCCGTCGGCCCCGCCGCGGGCGGCGCCCTGGACGGCGAGCACCACCAGGCCGACCGCCAGCCAGACCAGCCCGACGATCTGCGCGGTGGGCGAGGCCTCGTACACCACCGCCCCGATCACCGCGATCCCCAGCGCCGGGACGACCACGTGCCGCAGCCACCGCCGCGAGCCGTGCCGCACCGCGTACCAGCCGATCACCGAGGCGTGCAGCAGCGCGAAGGCGGTCAGCGCGCCCACGTTGACCACCGAGGTGAGCTGGTCCAGCCCGTCGTCCCGGTCGGCCGCCCAGACCGCCGCCGCCATCGTGATCACCGCGGCCGCCAGCAGCGCCCGGCGCGGCACCGCGCTGCCCGGGTCGACCGAGCCGAGCAGCCGCGGCAGCCGGCCCTCCCGGCCCATCGCGAAGACCAGCCGCCCGGCCGCGGCCTGCCCGGCCAGGGCCGCGAAGGCCGCGCCGATCGCCTTGCTGGCCGCCACCAGCACGTGCAGCCAGTGCCCGACGCCGCTCTCCACGGTGTCGTAGAAGGCCGAGCCCTGCGCCGCCGGGTCGGCGGCCAGCTGCTGCGGGCCCAGCGGCTCCAGCAGTGCCGCCAGGTAGGTCTGGGCGACGAACAGCACCCCGGCCAGCGCCAGGCACCAGAGCACCGCCCGGGCCACCGCCGCCGAGGCGCCGACCGCCTCCTCCACGAAGGTGGCGATGGCGTCGAAGCCCAGGTAGGAGAGCACCGCGACGGACACCGCGGAGACCACCGCGGTCATCGAGAAGGCCCCGACGGCGGTGAACGGGGTGTCCCAGCCGCGCTGGGCCCCGCCCTGGGCCAGCGCCACCACGGCCGCGGCCACGAACACCGCCAGCACCGCGATCTCCATCGCGAGCACCGCGAAGCCGACCACCGCCGCCGTCCGCACCCCGACCAGGTTGAGCGCGGTGGTCACCACCACCGCGAGCGCCGTCCAGACCCAGCGCGAGACGTCCGGCACCAGGGAGTTCAGCGCGATCCCGGAGAACAGGTAGGCCACGGCGGGGATCAGGAGGTAGTCGAGCATCGCCATCCACCCGGCGATGAAGCCCGGTCCCTCGCCCAGCCCGGCCCGGGCGTAGGCGAACACCGAGCCGGTCTGCGGCACCGCGCGCACCATCTGGGCGTACGAGAAGGCGGTGAAGCCCATCGCCACCGTCGCGGCCAGGTACACCGTGGCGACGGCGCCGTGGCTCTTGGCGTCCAGCACGCCGAAGACGCCGACCGGGGCCATCGGGGCGATGAACAGCAGTCCGTAGACCATCAGATCGCGGACGCCCAGGCTGCGGCGCAGGCCGCTCGGCGTCACCTGCTCGCTCACAGAGCTCATAGACACCATATTTTGAGTGCTGTTGACCGGGTCTGCACGGAATGTGTCCGCCGTCGGCGCGGCTTCGCGCCGGGGGCCCGGCGGGCGGGCGCCGCTCGCGGCCGCCCGTACGATGGAGCCATGTCCAAGACCGCGCAGCGCCGTGTCCTGCTCGCCGCCCCCCGGGGCTACTGCGCGGGAGTCGACCGCGCCGTGATCGCCGTGGAGAAGGCCCTGGAGCAGTACGGGGCGCCCATCTACGTCCGCAAGCAGATCGTCCACAACAAGTACGTGGTGCAGACCCTGGAGAAGAAGGGCGCGATCTTCGTCGACGAGACGGAGGAGGTGCCCGAGGGCTCGATCGTCGTCTTCTCCGCGCACGGCGTCGCCCCGGCCGTCCACGACGAGGCGCGGGCCGGCCGGCTGGCCACCATCGACGCGACCTGCCCGCTGGTCACCAAGGTGCACAAGGAGGCCGTGCGCTTCGCCGACGAGGGCTTCGACATCCTGCTGGTGGGCCACGAGGGCCACGAGGAGGTCATCGGCACCATGGGCGAGGCCCCGGACCGGATCCACCTGGTGGACGGTGCCGAGGACGTCGCCAACGTGCAGGTCCGGGACGAGTCCAAGGTCGTCTGGCTGTCCCAGACCACCCTGTCCGTGGACGAGACCATGGCCACCGTCGGCGAGCTGAAGAAGCGCTTCCCGGGGCTGGTCAGCCCGCCCAGCGACGACATCTGCTACGCCACCCAGAACCGCCAGGTCGCGGTCAAGCAGCTGGCCCCGGAGACCGACCTGCTGATCGTGGTCGGCTCCAAGAACTCCTCCAACTCCGTCCGCCTGGTCGAGGTCGGCCTGGAGTACGGCGCCAAGGCCGCCCACCTGGTGGACTTCGCCGAGGAGATCCGCGAGGAGTGGCTGGAGGGCGTCACCACGGTCGGCCTGACCAGCGGCGCCTCGGTGCCGGAGATCCTGGTCGACGGCGTGCTGGAGTTCCTGGCCACGCGCGGTTACGACACGGTCGAGACGGTCAAGACCGCCGAGGAGCACCTGACCTTCTCGCTGCCCAAGGAACTGCGCCGTGACCTGCGCGCCGAGGCGGCGGGCAAGCTCTGACCCCACCCGGAAGGCCCGGCACCCCGCACGGGGCGCCGGGCCTTCCGCTGTGCGCGCCCGGGCGCGCTCTCGTAGCTTTGTGCACAGGCTGTGGACAAGGCACCGGCCGCGGACGCCCGTCCGCGGCCGACGGCGGAGGGCGGACGTGATGACGGCGGTATTCGGCGTGGACATCGGCGGCTCGGGGATCAAGGGCGCGCCCGTCGACCTCGCCCGGGGCGTGCTCGCCGAGGAGCGCCGGAAGGTGCTCACCCCGCAGCCGTCCGCCCCCGAGGCCGTGGTCGCCGCCGTCTGCGAGGTGGTCCGCCACTTCGACCACCAGGGCCCGGTCGGGCTGACCTTCCCCGGCGTGGTCGTCGACGGTCACACCAGGACGGCCGCCAACGTGGACAAGGGCTGGATCGGCCTGGACGCGGCGGGCCTCTTCCGCCAGGCGCTCGGCATGCCCGCGACCGTCCTGAACGACGCGGACGCGGCCGGGCTGGCCGAGCTGACCCACGGTGCCGGGCGGGGCGAGTCGGGCGTGGTCCTGGTGCTCACCTTCGGCACCGGCATCGGCAGCGCCCTGTTCGTCGACGGGACGCTGGTGCCCAACACCGAGCTGGGCCACCTGGAGCTGCGTGGCAAGGACGCCGAGCGCCGGGCCTCCTCGGCCGCCAAGGAGCGGCATGGGCTGGACTGGGAGCAGTGGGCCGGGCGGGTCGACGAGTACCTGGACCTGGTGGAGATGCTCTTCTCGCCGGGGCTGATCGTGATCGGCGGCGGGGTGAGCCGCAAGCACGAGAAGTTCCTGCCGCTGCTGAAGGACCGCCGGGCACGGGTGGTGCCGGCGGAGCTGCGCAACGACGCGGGCATCGTCGGGGCCGCCATGGCGGCGGCCCGGGCCGGGGGCTGAGGGGCGCTCGCGCGGCGCCGCCGCTCAGCGGGAGCGCTGGATCCGGCGCTGGGCGACGAACCGGGCGAGCACGATCAGCGCGGCCAGCCCGGTGCCGGAGAACAGCCAGCCGGCCCGCAGCGCCAGCCCGGTCGCCAGCGAGACCACCTGGGCGGTGACGCCCGGGGAGCCCACCGGTTCGAGCAGCAGCAGCGCGAGGGCGAAGGCGATCGGCCCGCTGATCGGTGCGGCCAGCAGGTCGGCGTAGCGCACCCGGACGGCGAGCTGGAAGCAGACCACCAGGTAGCCGAGGCCGAACAGCCAGCCCAGGCCGTCGAACAGCAGCCGGTCCACGCCCGCCACCGCGAGCGTCGCCAGGACGGCGACCAGCCCGGTGCCGATGGCCGTCAGCCGGGTCGGCCGGCCGGTGCGCCGTCGCCCGTACAGCGGCTCGTCGCCGCGCCCGCGCAGCGGCAGGCGCAGCCGGGGGGCGGCCGGGCGGGCGGCCGGGCGCCCGGCGGACGGGCCGGCCGAAGGGCGGGGGCGGGAGCCGGGGGCGGGTCCGGAGGGGGCTCCGGCGGTCTCGGGAGCCCGGCCTGGACCGGGGACGGCGGCTGCGGCCGCGCCGGTCGGCGGACGGCGTCTGGGCCCTGGCGGCTGGGTACGGATGCTCTGCTCCACCCGCCCAACGTACGGTCCGATCATCGCCACACTGTGTAATGGACCGTTCAGGTCTTGTCCCGTGTCTCCGGACGGAGTACTGATGTGATCGTCACTCAGGTCGTCACGCAGGTCGGCTGACCTGCCCGATCGAGTCGGCACACGACGACCACCGGATCCGTTCACGGGTCTCTCCACGGGGGAACAGCATGACCGATTTCACCTTCGAACGGCTCGACCACGTCCAGCTCGACATCCCGGCCGGCGCCGAGGACGAGTGCCGCGCCTTCTGGTCCGGAGTGCTCGGCATGACCGAGCTGGCGAAGCCGCCGGTGCTGGCCGCCCGCGGCGGCTGCTGGTTCCGCGGCGGCGGGGTCGAGGTGCACCTGGGCGTGGCCCCGGACTTCCGCCCGTCCCGCAAGGGGCACCCGGGCATCCTGGTCCGTTCGCTGGACGCCCTCGCCGACCGCCTCGCCGCGCACGGCCACCCGGTGACCTGGGACGACAACCTGCCCGGCCACCGGCGCTTCTACGCCGACGACAAGCTGGGCAACCGGCTGGAGTTCCTGGAGCCCCGGGCGGCGCCGACCGAGGAGTGAGGCGGAGCGGGGGCTGCCCGTAGACTTGGGGGTCGGCCCGTACGGTGCCGACCCAACTCCTCCAAGCCCACGGGACTGCGCTTCATGTCGCTCACGATCGGAATCGTCGGCCTGCCGAACGTCGGCAAGTCGACCCTGTTCAACGCCCTGACCAAGAACGACGTGCTGGCGGCCAACTACCCGTTCGCCACCATCGAGCCGAACGTCGGCGTGGTGGGCGTCCCGGACGCTCGGCTGGCCAAGCTCGCCGAGATCTTCGGCTCCCAGCGCATCCTCCCGGCCACCGTCGACTTCGTCGACATCGCCGGCATCGTGCGCGGCGCCAGCGAGGGCGAGGGCCTGGGCAACAAGTTCCTCGCCAACATCCGCGAGTCCGACGCGATCTGCCAGGTCGTGCGCGCCTTCACCGACCCGGACGTGGTGCACGTGGACGGCAAGGTGTCGCCCAAGGACGACATCGAGACCATCCACACCGAGCTGATCCTGGCCGACCTCCAGACCATCGAGAAGGTCCTGCCGCGGCTCCAGAAGGAGGCGCGCCTCAAGAAGGACACCGCCCCCGTGCTGGCCGCCGCCGAGGCCGCGCAGGCGATCCTGGAGACCGGCAAGACCCTCTTCGAGGCCGGCTTCGACACCGCCCCGATCCGCGACCTCCACCTGCTGACCGCCAAGCCCTTCCTCTACGTCTTCAACGTGGACGAGGCCGAGCTGGCCGACGAGGACTTCAAGGACGCCCAGCGCGAGCTGGTCGCCCCGGCCGAGGCGATCTTCCTGAACGCCAAGATCGAGTCCGAGCTGATCGAGCTGGACGACGCCGAGGCCCTGGAGCTGCTCCAGTCCATGGGCCAGGAGGAGCCCGGCCTCGCCACCCTCGCCCGGGTCGGCTTCAACACCCTCGGCCTCCAGACCTACCTGACGGCCGGCCCCAAGGAAACCCGCGCCTGGACCATCAAGAAGGGCGCCACCGCCCCCGAGGCCGCCGGAGTCATCCACACCGACTTCCAGAAGGGCTTCATCAAGGCCGAGGTGATCTCCTTCGCCGACCTGGTCGAGACCGGCTCCATCGCCGAGGCCCGCGCCAAGGGCAAGGCCCGCATCGAGGGCAAGGAGTACGTCATGCAGGACGGCGACGTCGTGGAGTTCCGCTTCAACGTCTGACCGGGTAGCGCAACTCCCGCACAAGGGGTCGGACTTCCAGGGGAAGTCCGACCCCTTCGGCATGTGTCCGTCCGGCTCGACGATGCCCCCGAGTGGTACGCTTTTTCGTACCACTTGCGGAAGGGGTTCCCATCATGTCCATCACCGCGAGCGAGGCCCGCCGGGACCTCTTCCCGTTGATCAAGAAGGTCAACGAGGACCACGACGCCATCGAGATCGTCTCCAGGCACGGGAATGCCGTACTCGTCTCGGCCGAGGACTACGCGGCCCTGCGCGAAGGCTCGTACCTGCTGCGCTCACCCGCCAACGCCCGGCGGCTGCTCAAGGCCTACGAGAACGCCCTCGGCGGCGCGGGGCTTTCCGAGCGGGAGCTGATCGACCCGGATGTGGCGGGTCCCGAGAAGGGTGCCGCGTGAGGCTCGTCTTCGAGGAGACCGGCTGGGAGGACTACACCTCCTGGCTCAAGAGCGACCGCAAGATGCTTGCCCGGATCAACAAGCTCATCGAGGACGTGTTGCGCGACCCGTTCACTGGCATCGGCAAGCCCGAGCCACTGAAGTACCACTTGCCCGGGGCCTGGTCGCGGCGGATCGACGACGAGCACCGCCTCGTCTACCTGGTGACGGACCGGGAGATCATCGTTCTGGCCGCCCGCTACCACTACTGATGGCCGGCGTCGAGTTCGAGTCACCGTGCTGATTCTGTGCTGACTTGGGTCGCCGGGATCAGCATCTTCGCAGGTCACAGCCGCATGGTGAGCATTCCGCTTCAATGTCTGACGGCCGGCCGTCGCCGCGTACCCGGACCGCCCGGGCCCCGTGTTCGTACGGGGCCCGGGCGGTGCGGTGTTTCCGGGGTCAGCCGACGGTGACGGTGAGGAGGCCGTCGGGGGCGGCGGTGACGGTGACGGTGGTGAGGGTGTCGGCGTGGGCGTCCGGGTGGTGGGGGAGGGCGCGCGGGCCGACGCCGACGACGCGGACGCCGGCGGCCTTGGCGGCGGCGATGCCGGCGCCGGAGTCCTCGAAGGCGAGGCAGTCGGCGGGGGCGAAGCCGAGGTCGGCGGCGCCCTTGAGGAATCCCTCGGGGTCGGGCTTGCTGGCGCCGACGGACTCGGCGGTGACCAGGACGGACGGCATCGGGAGCCCGGCGGCGGTCATCCGGATCCGGGCGAGCGGCAGGTCGGCGGAGGTGACCAGGGCGTGCGGGAGGCCGGTCAGTGAGGCGAGGAAGGCGGCGGCGCCGGGCACCGGGACGACGCCCTCGGTGTCGGCGCGCTCCTCGGCGAGGATCCGCTCGTTGTCGGCCAGGTTGAGCTCGGCCGGGCGGTCGGGCAGCAGGAGGGCCATGGTCGCGTGGCCCTGGCGGCCGTGGGCGACGGCGAGCACCTCGGCGGGGTCCAGGCCGTTCCGCTCGGCCCAGCGGCTGAAGCAGCGCTCGACCACGGCGTCGGAGTTGACGAGGGTGCCGTCCATGTCCAGGAGGAGGGCGCGGGCGGTCAGCCGGACGGGGGCAGCGGTCATGGGGCGGCTCCTCGGGGAGTGTGGCGACGGGAGAGCCGGAGAATGCGAGCTCTTTGTTTCTCGATGATACAAAAGATCATCCGAGCAGGTGGGCATTGACCGCCCGGGCCTCCTCGGCCAGCTCCGACAGCTCCACCACCTCGACCCCGGCCGCCGTCAGCAGCGCGGTGCCCTGGCAGTCGGTGACGAACAGGTCCGGCTCGCGCCAGGCGACCACCACCCGCGGCACGCCCGCCGCGAGGAGCAGCCGGGCGCACGGCATCGGCCGCGAGGCGCGCTGCCCGCAGGGCTCCAGCGAGCTGTAGACGGTCGCCCCGCGCAGCCGCGGGTCGCCCGCCGGGAGCTTGGCCAGTGCCGCCTCCTCGGCGTGGTCGTGCGGGTCCGCCTCCCGGCTGTAGCCCTCCGCCAGCACCGTGCCGTCGGCGCCGACGATCACCGCGCCGACCGAGAAGGCCGTCTCGGACGGCGGGCAGCGGCGGGAGAGCTCGACGGCCCGGCGCAGGTGGTCGAGGTCGGTGGGGGCGGACTGGGTCACGGCGCGGGCTCCTTCGGGGCGTACCTGAGCAGGACGACGTCGCCCACGGTACGTGCCTCCAGCAGTCGCATCCGTCGGGCCGGACCGCCCGGGAACGCGGCCGGGCGGACGAACCGGGGCGCGTCGGCCTGGCCGACAAGCAGCGGGGCGACGGCCAGCTGGAGCTCGTCCGCCAGGCCCTGGGCCAGGAACTGGGTGTGCACGCCCCCGCCGCCCTCGACCATCAGCCGGCGCACCCCGCGGGCGCCCAAGTCGTCCAGCACCGCGCCGAGGTCCACCGCGTCGCCCAGCGCGACCACCTCGGCCAGCCCGTCCAGCCGGGGGCGCAGCACCGCCGCCCCGGCCTCCGTGGTGTAGGCGAGCCGGGCGCCGCCGGTGTGCCAGAACCGCAGGCCGGCGTCGAGTTCGCCGCTCGCGCTGAGCGTCACCTTCAGCGGGTACTCGGGCCGGCCGGCCGCCAGCCGGGCGGCCCGGCGCCCGGGGTCGTTGACCAGCAGCCGGGGGTTGTCGGCGCGCAGCGTGTTGCCGCCGACCAGGACGGCGTCGGCGGCGGCGCGCTCCTCGTCGACCCGGTCGAAGTCGGCGGCGTTGGAGAGCAGCAGCCGGTCGGGGGAGGCGTCGTCGAGGTGGCCGTCGAGCGAGACGGCAGCGCTCAGCAGGACGTAGGGGCGCGGGCCGGGCATGGGCGGGGACCGTTCTGTCGGGGGCGCCTCCACGGTACGGCGGCCGGGTGCGGCCCCGGCCCACGGCGACCGGAATGCGAGACGGATCTTCTCGCCATCCGGGACGAGGAGTAGCGTCGGGGGTGTCGCGGAGCACCGCGGCCGACCGCGCCCAGGGGGACCTCATGACCGGACCGCAGCCCGCCGCCGTCTACACCCACGGCCACCAGGAGGCCGTGCTGCGCTCGCACCGCTCCCGCACCGCCGCCGACTCGGCCGGCTACCTGCTGCCCGAACTGCGGCCCGGCCAGGCCCTGTTGGACGTCGGCTGCGGTCCCGGCACGATCACCGCGGACCTGGCCGCGCTGGTCGGCCCGCAGGGGCGGGTGGTCGCGGTGGACGCCTCCGCCGAGGTGCTGGAGCAGGCCGCCGGACACGTCGCCGGGCGGGGGCTGTCCAACGTCGCCTTCGAGTGCGCCGACGTGCACCGGCTGCCGTACCGGGACGGCGAGTTCGACGTGGTGCACGCCCACCAGGTGCTCCAGCACGTGGCCGACCCGGTGGCCGCGCTGCGCGAGCTGCGGAGGGTGACGGCGCCGGGCGGCGTGGTCGCGGTCCGCGATGTCGACTACGCCTCCATGACCTGGTTCCCGGAGGCGCCCGCGCTGGACCGGTGGCTGGAGCTGTACCGGCGGACCGCCCGCGCCAACGGCGGCGAGCCGGACGCCGGCCGGCGGCTGCTGTCCTGGGCCCGCGCGGCCGGCTTCACCGAGGTCACCGCGAGCTCCTCCACCTGGACGTTCGCGACGCCCGAGCAGCGCGCCTGGTGGGGCGGGATGTGGGCGGACCGGGTGACGGGCACCGCGCTGGGCCGGACGGCGGTCGGGCTGGGCTTCGCGGAGCAGGACGAGCCGGAGCGGATCGCGGACGGCTGGCGGGAGTGGAGCGCCGCCGGGGACGGCTGGTTCTCGATGCTGCACGGGGAGGTGCTGGCCCGCGGCTGAGCGGGCGGAGGGCGGCCCGGAAAGGTCGGGCAGGTGTTCGGAAAGATCGGGTAAAGTCGCGCGACCGTTCAGATCGGGCCCGTGAGGGTCCGTTCGGGTCCGAGCCGTGGCGCGGAGCCATGGTGCCGAGCGCCGAGCCGATGCCCGCCCCGGTGGGTTGGGGGAGTCCACGTGTCCAAGCCTGAGTCCGAGCCGCCCGTCCCGGGGCCGGAGCCGGAGCCGTCCGCGGCCACGGGAACCGACGCGGGTACGGGCGCGGATGCTGGCGCGGGTGGTACGGACGCGACGGAGGCGCCGACGGCCGGTCAGGACCCCCGGGTGGACTTCCGCAAGGCCGCCGCCGAGCCAGCGGGGCCGGTCGAGCCCACGAGCCCGGCCGAGCCGACGAACCCGGCCGAGCCCGCGAGCGCCGCCGAGCCGGTGGCCCCCACCGCCCCCACAGACCCCTGGGCCGCCCCCGACCTCTCCGCCGGCCCGTCCGCCGCCCCGGCCCCGGCCCCGCAGGCCGTCCCGCCGTCGGCCGCCCCGCCCCAGCCGCCGCACCCGCTGCCCGCCGGGGGCTGGGCCTCCGTCACCCCCGCCGCCCAGTCCGGCTTCCAGCCCGGCCACCCGTACGCCCCGGCCCCCGGCCAGGGCCCGGCCGGCGCGCCCGGCCCCGGGTTCGTCGGCCCCGGGTTCGTCCCCGGCCCCGCCCCCACCAACGGCTTCGCCGTCGGCTCCCTGGTCACCGGCCTGCTCTTGGTGGCCCCGGTGGCCCTGGTGTTCGGCGTCCTCGCGCTGGTCCAGATCAACCGCCGCAAGGAGCGCGGCTCCGGCATGGCGGTGACCGGCCTGGTGCTCGGCACGATCGGCACGGTGCTGATGGCCCTGCTGCTCGGCGCGGCCGACTTCAGCTCGGCGCGGGCCGGCCGCTCCGGCCTGCCCCCGAAGGCGCCGGCCGGTTCGGTGCACTGGTCCGACCTCAAGGCCGGCGACTGCTACGACTCCCCCCAGGGCGGGTCGACGGCGGACGGGGGCGGCGACGAGACGGTGTACTGGGTGCACCGGGTGGCCTGCACCGAGCCGCACCACGGCGAGGTGGCGGGCACCGCCGACCTCCTGCTCGGCGCCGGCGCCTACCCGGGCGAGCGCGCGGCCCGCGAGTCGGCCGGCCGGCTGTGCCGCCAGGTGCTGAGCGGCTACGCGCTCGACCAGTGGGCCGTCCCCGACGGCATGGAGGACGTCTACCTCTACCCGACCGAGAAGAACTGGGCGTCCGGCTCGCGGTACGTGACCTGCGCCTACGAGGACCGCGAGGACCGGCACCGGGGCACCGTCCGCACCGACCGCAGCCACCTGACCGCGCCCCAGCTGGCCTACCTGGAGGCCGCCCGGACCTTCAACGACGACTACCTGGACCAGCCGGAGCGGGAGGTCGCCGAGGCCGAGGCCGACTACCGGGCCTGGGCGCGCCGGGTGGCCTCCGCCTCCCGGACCCAGGCGGCGGTGCTGGCCAGGACGGGGGTGGCCTGGCCGGCCGACGTCCAGCCGAGGATCGCCAAGCTGGCCGAGGCCAAGTCGCAGGCGGCCGCCGCCTGGGACGCCGCGGCCTCCGGCGCCGACCTGGCGGGCGACCTCCGCAAGGCCAGGGCCCTGGAGGCCAGGACGACGCCGACGGCTCTGGAGATCCGCCGCGGGCTGGACCTGTCGACCGGGGAGCAGGCGCCCGACCTGCGGGTCTGAGCCGTCCGGAGGCGCGGTTACCGGCCGTTGACCGGGCCCGTACCTGCCGGTAACCCGCCGGCCGTACGGTCGTGGGCACGTCCCCGGCCCGACCCCCACGCGAGCCGGGGACCAGCCCGTCCGCCCCGGGGCGGGCCGACCCGCGGGAGCCCCCGGTACCCTCCGGCCATGGGTACCCACCGGGTGATGCGGCAGGACGACAACGGCAACCGCTTCCTGGTCGCCAAGGACCTCGACCGGGCGGAGGCCCGGCGGCTGGCCGCCGAGTTCGAGGCCCGCGGCCACAAGCAGCTGTACTGGGTCGAGGAGGACGGGGAGGCGGCCCGGCCCGAACCGGAGGACGGGACGGTCCGCAACGCCTGAGCCTCTGCGGCCCCGAGCCCTCCGCAGCGCCTGAGCCCTCCGCGGCCCCGAACCCTCCGCAACACCTGGGCCCTCCGCGGACGCCCGGGCCCGACGGCAGACCGTAGGGTCGGGCCCATGGACGCGACCCACGACCCCGCCCCCGACGCCCCCGCCGCTCCGCCCCGGATCGTGGTCGGCGGTGCGCTGGTCCACCGCGGCCGGGTGCTCGCCGCCCGGCGCAGCGCGCCCGAGGCGGTGGCCGGCCGGTGGGAGTTCCCCGGCGGGAAGGCCGAGCCGGGGGAGACCGAGGCGCAGGCGCTGGAGCGGGAGCTGCTGGAGGAGCTCGGCGTCCGGGCGCGTGCGCTGGTCCGGCTGCCGGGCGCGTGGGCCGTGCGCCCCGGCCTGGAGCTGCGCTTCTGGGCCGCCGAATTGCTGTCCGGCGAGCCGCGCGCACTGCAGGACCACGACGCGCTGCGCTGGCTGGGCCCGGACGAGCTGGACGCCGTGGACTGGATCGACCACGACCGTGACGTGCTGCCGCACGTCGCCCGGCTGCTCGCGGGCGCCCCGGCGGGCGCCGCCGACAGCGCGTCGGCGGTGGGCGACGCGCAGTCCGCCGGGTAGGTCAATCGGACAAGACGACCCGGGGGCCGGGATAGCCTGGATGCTGCTGGGTATGTCACTTTTCGGCACTATTCGTCACCATCGGTGAGCCGTCCCCAGCCGGCGACGCCGATCCCGACCAGAGCCGGAGGCCCCGTCGGTGTCGAGTACCGGGAACGGCGGCGGGGGAGAGCGGCGGGCAGGCTCCGCGGGGAGCGCCGCCGCCCGCGCCCGACTGCGCCGCGCCGCCCGTCAGGCCGCCCCCCAGTCGCCGGCCGCCCGCCGCCGGGGCACCGTCGAGGCCCCCGACACCGCGCGGCCCGACACCGCGCGGCCCGACCAGCTGGCGCCGACCCTGGCGGTGGCCGAACCGGGTACCCGGGGCGGCCTGCGCGGACGCCCCGCCCGGCCCTTCCCCGGCGGTCCGGCCGATGCCACGGGCACCCCCGGCACGCCCGCCGGCGGCAGCCTGCTGGACATGCTCAAGGTCGCCATCGCGATCCTGGACACCGCGGGCCGGGTGGTGCTCTGGAGCCCCGCCGCCGAGGAGCTGCTCGGCTGGCCGAACGAGCTGTTGGTCGGCCGCCGGATCGACGAGCTGATCCCCGACCGGGAGCAGGTCGCCCGGATCCGGGGCGCGATCCAGGACACCCTGCGGCACGGCCGCTGGGCCGGCTACGCCGAGCTGCGCGACCGGGACGGCGCCCCGGTCGCCGTGGACGCCCGGATCTCCCTCCTGGTGGACGGCGACGGCACCCCGTTCCTCCAGGTCAACATGGCCGAGGCGGCCGCCGTCCAGGCCGTCGAACGGGACCTCGCGGTGCGCGACGCGCTGTTCGAGCAGTCCCCGCTGGGCATCGCCATCATGGACACCGGCCTGCGCTACACGGCCGTCAACCGGACCCTCGCCGAGATGAACGGCGTCGCCCCGGACGACCACGTCGGCCGCACCACCGGCGAGACCCTGCCGGAGCGGGCCGCCGACGAGATCACCGCCATCCAGCGCCAGGTGCTGGCCACCGGCGAGCCGGTCATCGACGTCACCCTGGCCTCCCCGGTCACCACCCGGGCCGGCTACCGCTCGATCTCCTACAGCCGGATGACGGACCGCTCCGGCCGGGTGCTCGGCATCTCCGGCACCGTGATGGACGTGACCGAGCGCTACCGGGCGGTCGCCAAGGTCGAGCACGCCCGGCGCCGGCTCTCGCTGCTCAACGAGTTCGGCTCCCGGGTCGGCGACCTGCTGGACGCCTCCCGGATCGCCCAGGAGCTGGCCGGCTCGGTCGTCCCCCGGCTGACCGACCACTCGGCGGTGGTCCTGCTCCAGGCCGTCGCGCACGGTGACGACCTGCCCCGGCACGGCCACGACCGGCGCACCTCGCTGCTCCAGCTCGGCACCGCCTCCGTCCAGGACGGCCCCGAGGTGGACGTGATGCTGCGCCGCGGCGCCCGGATCACCTTCGCCGAGGAGTCGGTCTGCGGCCGGGTGCTGCGCACCGGCGTGCCCGAGCTGCTGTCCGGCGCCGACCAGCTGGACGACGTCACCTACCCCGGAGACCCGAAGATGCAGGCCGCCCGGGACCTGGGCGTGCACTCGATGCTGGTCGTGCCGCTGCGCGCCCGCGGCATCGTGATCGGCCTGCTGCTGGTCAGCCGGGCCGGCTACCGCGAGGGCTTCGACCGGGACGACCTGGCCTTCACCGTCGAACTGGCCGACCGGGCCGGCAGCTCGCTGGACAACGCCCGCCTCTACGCCCGCGAGCGCACCGCCGCGCTCACCCTCCAGCGCACCCTGCTCCCGCAGCAGGTCCCGCAGCCCACCGGCGTCGAGGTCGCCTACCGGTACGTGCCCGGCAGCAGCGGCACCGAGGTCGGCGGCGACTGGTTCGACGTCATCCCGCTGCCCGGCGACCGCACCGCGCTGGTGGTCGGCGACGTGATGGGCCACGGCCTGCGGGCCGCCGCCACGATGGGACGGCTGCGCACCGCCGTCCGGGTGCTGGCCGCCCTCGACCTGCCGCCGGACGTCCTGCTGCGGCACGTCCACGAGCTGGCCGACGACCTCGCCCAGGGCCCGGACGAGGCGCTGCTGGCCACCTGCGTCTACGCGGTCTTCGACCCGGCGACGGCCCGGCTCACCGTCGCGAAGGCCGGGCACATCCCGCCGGTGCTGGTGGTGCCGGGCGAGGACGCCGCGGAGCCGACCCGCACCGGCGGCCCGCTGCCCGGCGGCGCCGGCCGCATCCTCGACCTGCCCTCCGGCGCCCCGCTCGGGGTGGGCGGAGTCCCGTTCGAGTCGGTCGAACTGAAGATCCCCGAGGGCAGCCTGCTGGCGCTGTGCACCGACGGCCTGGTCGAGTCCCGGGACAAGGACCTGGACGTCGGCCTCGGCCGGCTGGTCACCGTGCTCCAGGGGCCGCACGCCTCCATCCAGGCCGCCTGCGAGGCGGTGCTGGACACCATGGAGCAGGGCCGGGAGCCGGACGACGTCGCGCTGCTGCTGGCCCGGCTCGGCCACGGCCAGGCCGGCACCCCGACGGTGGGCTGGACCCTGCCGGCCGAGCCCACCGCCGTCTCCCGGGCCCGCCGGCTGGTCCGCGCCACCCTCGTCGAGTGGGGCGTCGAGGAGCTCACCGACACCGCCGAGCTGCTGGTCAGCGAGCTGGTCACGAACGCCATCCGGTACGCCAGCGCCCCCATCGGGGTGCGGCTGACGCTCGGTGAGACGCTGCTGGTCGAGATCTCCGACCCGCTGCCCGACCCGCCCCGGGAGCGGCACGCGGCCGAGGCCGACGAGGGCGGGCGCGGTCTGGAGCTGGTCCACCGGCTGGCACTGCGCTGGGGCGCCCGGGCCGAGGGCATCGGCAAGGTGGTCTGGTTCGAGCAGGCGCTGCCGGGTAGTGAGCCCGATGGATCGTGAGCGGAACGAACAGCAGGGGAGCGGGGTCGCATATGCCATCGGGCGCTCAGGGGGAGCGCGCGCTCCGGAAGGGGGCGCGAGCGTGGCATTGTGGTTGCGCGGGCGGTAGGACAAAAACCTTCGCCCGATCTGATGTTGTGATGTTGAGGGCGTGTGAACGTACCCCTCGATGATGAATACTCGGTCTTCTCGACATCCGGACGGTCGCGGGTTGGAGGGGTCGGTCCGTTGAACAGCACTCCGGCGCGGAGCGTGTCGCCGAGCAGCAGCGGTCATGCCGCTGTACCCGGGCAGGCCGGTTCCGCGCACCTGTCCGTACCGGACGGCGCGGTCGCCGGGCGCGGCCACCACCCCGTCGCCGAGGACCGCGCCTGGGGCGCCGGCGACCCCGGCTCGATCTACGACTACATCCGGGTCGCCACCTTCGCGATCGGCCCCGACGGGCGGATCAGCCAGTGGAGCGAGCGCGCCGCCGAGTTCTTCGGCATCCCGGCCGCCGAGGCCGTCGGCGCCGACCCGGTCACCACCTTCGTCCCCCGCGAGCTCTGGCAGCGCGGCCGGGCCCGGCTGGAGCGCACCCTGGCGGGCGAGGAGTGGGTCGGCACCACCCCGTACCGGGACGCCGACGGCGGCGAGGGCCTCGCCGAGCTCTACCTGATGCCCGACAGCGCCCTGCCCACCGCGGGCGCCACCTGCCTGGCCGTCGACCTCGGGCGGCTGCGCCGGATCGAGACCGACCTGGCCGCCTCCGAGGCCGTCTTCGGGCAGACGCCCACCGGCTTCGTGCTGTTCGACGACCGGCTGCGGCTGCAGCGGGTCAACGACGCCTTCGCCTCCGGGATGGGACTGGTCCCCACCGACCTGGAGGGCCTCACCCCGCACGACCTCTTCCCGCCGTCCGAGGCGGACCGGCTCACCGCCGCCCTGCGCAAGGTCGTGGCCACCGGCGAGCCCGTCTTCGACCTGCGCTTCCACGGCGCCGTCCCGACCCGCGAGGGCAACCGGCTCTGGGCCGTCTCGCTGTACCGCCTGAACGGCTCCGCCGGGCAGACCATGGGCGTCGCCGGGCAGGTCTCCGACGTCACCAGCCGGCACGTCGCCGAGCGCGAGGCCGACGGGGTGCGCCGCAACCTGGCCCTGCTCAACGAGGCCAGCGCGCACATCGGCTCCACGCTCGACCTGGAGACCACCGCCAAGGAACTGCTGGACGTCGTCGTCCCGCCGTTCTGCGACCTCGCGACCGTCGACCTCTACACCGCGCTGCTCTCCGGCGAGACCGTGCCCAGCGCCGGCCGGCTCGGCGACACCGTGCTCACCGACGGCAGCGGCGAACTGCGCCGGGTCGCCGTCTCCAGCGTCGTCGGCGGCGCCTCCTCGGTGCTCGGCTCGGTCACCGGCCTGCCGATCGCCGAGGCCGGCGGCACCCTCTGCTACCCGCGCCGCTCCCCGCACGCCCGGGCGCTGCGCACCGGCCGCAGCGTCGTCCCCGAGCCCGGGCGCGACCCGCTGCTGCGCTCCACCCTGATCGTCCCGCTGGTCGCCCGCGACCAGGTGCTCGGCCTCGTCCAGCTCTCCCGGGCGATCGGCAGCGAGCCCTTCGACGCCCGCGACGTCGCGATCGCGGAGGAACTGGTCGCCCGCGCCGCCGTCTGCATCGACAACGCCCGGCTCTACCGGCGCGAGCACGAGCGGGCGCTGATCCTCCAGCGCAGCCTGCTGCCCCCGGGCAACCCGGCCGCCAGCGGCCTGGAGATCGCCTGCCGCTACCTGCCCAGCAACAACAACACCGAGGTCGGCGGCGACTGGTTCGACGTCATCCCGCTGCCCGGCAACCGCACCGCGCTGGTCATCGGCGACGTGATGGGCCGCGGACTGCGCGCCGCCGTCGCGATGGGCCAGCTGCGCACCGCCGTCCGCACCCTGGCGATGCTCGACCTCGACCCCGCCGAGGTGCTCGGCGCCCTGGACGAGATCGCCCGCGGCCTCGGCGACGACTCGGTGCCGGCCGGCCCGCCCACCCCGTACGGGCGGCTCACCTCGACGGCCGACGAGGAGGCCCGCGAGGTCTACCTGGCGACCTGCGTCTACGCGGTCTACGACGCCGTCACCCGCCGCTGCGTCTTCGCCAACGCCGGCCACCTGCCGCCCGTCCTGCTCAGCCCCGGCGAGAGCTCCCGGATGCTCGACGTGCCGCCCGGCCTGCCGCTCGGCGTCGGCGGCGAGCCCTTCGAGGAGGTCGAGCTGACCCTCCCGGACGGCGCCGTGCTCGCGCTCTACACCGACGGCCTGGTGGAGAGCCGCAAGCACCAGCTGGACGAGGGCCTGCGGGCCTTCCGCTCCGCGCTCTCCGACGGGGGCAAGGGGCTGGAGGACCTCTGCGACCACGTGCTCGGCGAGCTCAACCCGCACCACGGCGAGGACGACATCGCCCTGCTGATGGCCAAGGTGCACGCCTTCCCCGAGGACGCCGTCGGCAACTGGTTCCTGCCGCCCGAGCCCACCTCGGTGGCCAAGGCCCGCGAGCTGGCGTGCAGCTGGCTGCTCGCCCGGGGGCTGGACGAGCTGGTCGACACCACCGAGCTGCTGGTCAGCGAGCTGGTCACCAACGCGCTCAAGCACGGGCGGGGCGAGATCCGGCTGCGGCTGCTGCGCGAGCGCGGCCTGGTCTGCGAGGTCTGGGACGACGGCTACGCGCAGCCCCGGCAGCGGCGCGCGCAGGAGACCGACGAGGGCGGGCGCGGCCTGCAGCTGGTCAGCCTGCTGGCCGAGCGCTGGGGCAGCCGGCGCACGCCCAAGGGCAAGATCGTCTGGTTCGAACTCGGGCTGTAACGGCCCGGATCGGTGGGCCGGACGGGTGCAGTCGTCCGGCCGCCCGCCGTGTCGGCACGGGCCGGGCGCCCGGGGCGGCGTTCGATGGCCGCCATGCGCGTCCGCCAGCTCACCGCCGCAGCCGCCGCGCTGCTGCTCGCCGCCGGTCTCGGCGGCTGCTCCGACGACCCGGGCCCCGCCCGCACCCCCGCCGCCGTGCCCGCCCCGGCCGAGCCCACCGCCACCACCGGGGACGTCGGGCCGGTCGACCGCGCCGCCGTCCGGGACGGCGGCACGCTGCGCTGGGCCCTCGACCGCGTCCCGGCCACGCTGAACGTCTACCAGGGCGCGGCGACCGCCGACTCGGCGCTGCTCGCCCACGCGCTGTACCCCTCGCTGTTCCGGCCCGACGAGCACGGCCGGCTCGCCCCCGACCCGGACTACCTGGAGGGCGCCGAGTCCACCCCGCCCGGGCAGTCGCCGCAGGTGGTGACGTACCGGCTGAACCCGCGCGCCGTCTGGAGCGACGGCACCCCGGTCTCGGCCGCCGACCTCGACGCCCAGCGGACCGCGCTGTCCGGCCTGGACCCCGCGTACCGGGGCGGGCGGGCGGCCGGGTACGACGCCGTCGAGTCGGTCGCCCCGGGCGCCGACCCGCACGAGGTGCGGGTGACCTTCCGGCGGCCGTACGCGGAGTGGCGCTCGTTGTTCGGGCCGCTCTACCCGGCCGCCGAGACGGCCACCCCGGCCGACTTCGACCGGGCGCTGACCGGCGGCGACCGGCCGAGCGCCGGGCCGTACACCCTCTCCCGGTACGACGCCGAGGGCGGGACGGTCACCGTGGTGCGCAACCCGCTCTGGTGGGGCGAGCCGGCGAAGGCCGACCGGATCGACTTCCTCGCCTCGCCGCCCGAGCAGCGGCTGGACGCGCTGGACCAGGACCGGCTGGACGTCGCCCCGCTCACCGCGGCGGTGGACCGGGCGGTGCCGGCCCCGGCCGCCGATGCCTCCTCCGCTCCCGCCTCCGCCTCACCCTCCGTCGCGCCGCCGCCCGAGGCCGCGCCCGAGTCGGCGGCGCTGGCGCTGCGGCGGGCCGAGTCGCTGCCCGGCGTCACCGTGCACCGGGCCGCCGCGGCCTCGCTCACCCAGCTCACCCTCAACGCCGAGCGCGCCCCGCTGACCGACCCGCTGGTGCGCCGGGCCCTCACCCGGGCCGTCGACCGGCAGCGGATCGCCGCCGCCGCGCTCACCCCGCTCGGCCTGCCCGCCGCACCGCTCGGCAGCCACCTGCTCGCCGGCGACCAGGAGGGCTACCGGGACAACAGCGGCGCGGTCGACCAGGCGGACCCGGGCCTGCTGCTGGACGAGGCGGGCTGGATGCGGCCCACCGGCGGGGGCGTCCGGAGCAGGGGCGGCAAGCCGCTCTCCCTCTCGCTGCTGCTCCCGGCCGGTTCGGCGACCGCCAAGCGCACCGCCGACGCGCTCACCGCCGGCCTCGGGGACGCCGGGATCGCGGTGCGGCAGGTGCCCGTGCCCGCCGAGTCCTTCGTCGGGGAGCACCTGGCGGCCGGGGACTACGACCTCGCGCTCTTCTCCCGGCCGGTCGGCCCCAGCCCGGCGAGCGAACAGCGCCCCGCCTACGCCAAGCCCCGGCCGGACCCCGACGGCGTGCCGGACCCGGGCGGCAACTTCGGCCGCGGCGGCACCGAGGAGATCGACCGGCTGTTCGACCGGGCGGCCGCCGAACCGGACCCGGCGGCCCGGCTCGACCTGCTCCAGGAGGCGGACGTACGGATCTGGCAGCTCGGGCACTCGGTGCCGCTCTACCAGCGGCCGGAGCTGGTCGGGGTCCGGACCGGGGTGGTCGGCGCCGGCGCGTACGGCTTCGGGTGGCCGCGCTTCCAGGACGTGGGCTGGGGCGGGTAGGGCTTCCCCGGCGGGGCGGCGCACGGCGTCGGCGGACGCCTCCCGGAGACCGCTCCGGGGGCGTCCGCCCGGTGCGTCGGCCGGGCCGTCGGAGCACGAACGGAAGGGGGCCGGAGCCCGGTCGCCGGGTGGCCGCCGTGTGATCCGCCTGTGATCTTGATCCCCTGCGACCTGCTCGTTTCTGCTCACCTGGGCGCTTCCCCGTACGATAGGAGGAAGCCGAGGCATGTCGATATGCCCGGCGGGTGGACCGGTAGTAGCAGGCGGAACGGGTGGCAGCGGCCGAAAGGGCCGCAAGTGCGCGTCTCGCGGCCGGGCGCCGTAACCCACGATTCCGGGAGAATCCGCTAGGCATGCCCACGCGCAACGACATCCGTAACGTCGCCATCGTCGCCCACGTCGACCACGGCAAGACCACGCTGGTCGACGCCATGCTCAAGCAGGCCGGCGCCTTCGCAGCCCACCAGCAGCTCGATGACCGGATGATGGACTCCAACGACCTGGAGCGCGAGAAGGGCATCACCATTCTCGCGAAGAACACCGCGGTCAAGTACCACCCCAAGGATGGTGGCGCGCCGATCACCATCAACATCATCGACACCCCGGGCCACGCCGACTTCGGTGGCGAGGTCGAGCGCGGTCTGTCGATGGTGGACGCGGTCGTCCTCCTGGTCGACGCCTCCGAAGGCCCGCTGCCGCAGACCCGGTTCGTGCTCCGCAAGGCGCTCACCGCCCGCCTGCCCGTCATCCTCTGCATCAACAAGACCGACCGTCCGGACTCCCGGATCGACGAGGTCATCAACGAGACCTACGACCTGTTCCTGGACCTGGACGCGGACGAGGACCAGATCGAGTTCCCGATCGTCTACGCCTGCGCCCGTGACGGCGTCGCCTCGCTGACCAAGCCGGAGAACGGCACCGTCCCGGCCGACAGCACCAGCCTGGAGCCGTTCTTCTCCACCCTGCTGGAGCACGTCCCGGCCCCCGGCTACGACGAGGACGCCCCGCTCCAGGCCCACGTCACCAACCTGGACGCCGACAACTTCCTCGGCCGCATCGCGCTGCTCCGCGTCGAGCAGGGTGAGCTGCGCAAGGGCCAGACCGTGGCCTGGATCAAGCGTGACGGCTCGATCCAGAACGTCCGCATCTCCGAGCTGCTGATGACCGAGGCGCTCACCCGCAAGCCGGCCGAGGTGGCCGGCCCCGGTGACATCTGCGCCGTCGCCGGCATCGGCGAGATCATGATCGGCGAGACCCTGGCCGACCCGGAGAACCCGATCGCGCTGCCGCTGATCACGGTGGACGAGCCGGCCATCTCGATGACCATCGGCACCAACACCTCGCCGCTGGTCGGCCGTGGCGGCAGCGGCAAGGGCGCGGACGCCAAGGCCGGCGTCAAGGTGGACCGCAAGGTCACCGCCCGCCAGGTGAAGGACCGCCTGGACCGCGAGCTGATCGGTAACGTCTCGCTGCGCGTGCTCGACACCGAGCGTCCGGACGCCTGGGAGGTGCAGGGCCGCGGTGAGCTGGCGCTGGCCATCCTGATCGAGACCATGCGCCGCGAGGGCTTCGAGCTGACCGTCGGCAAGCCGCAGGTGGTCACCAAGCAGGTCAACGGCAAGACCCACGAGCCCGTCGAGCGCCTCACGGTGGACGTGCCCGAGGAGCACATGGGTGCCGTCACCCAGCTCATGGGCATCCGCAAGGGCCGGATGGACAACATGTCCAACCACGGCTCGGGCTGGGTCCGGATGGAGTTCGTCGTGCCGTCCCGCGGCCTGATCGGCTTCCGTACCGAGTTCCTCACCAACACCCGCGGCACCGGCATCGCGCACTCGATCCACGAGGGTCACGAGCCGTGGTTCGGCAACCTGACCACCCGCAACAACGGTTCGCTGGTCGCCGACCGGGCCGGTGTGGTCACCGCCTTCGCGATGACCAACCTGCAGGAGCGCGGCGTGCTCTTCTGCGAGCCGGGCACCGAGGTGTACGAGGGCATGATCGTCGGTGAGAACTCGCGTGCCGACGACATGGACGTGAACATCACCAAGGAGAAGAAGCTCACCAACATGCGCTCGGCGAACGCCGACGTGGCCGAGTCGATCGTCCCGCCGCGCAAGCTCTCGCTGGAGCAGTCGCTGGAGTTCTGCCGCGAGGACGAGTGCATCGAGGTGACCCCGGAGACGGTTCGCATCCGTAAGGTCGTCCTCGACCAGAAGGACCGCGGTCGCACCGCCTCGCGCGCCAAGAAGGCGTGATCCGGACGCACTGAACGGCCATTGGCCGGAATGATTCGCCCCCCTTTCCCATGGAGAGGGGGGCGAACTTTTTCAACTACTCCAAGTTGTCGGGGCCGCTATTCACGGAATAGCGCTCATCACACCCAGGTGTCCGCTGAGCGGACGTGACAGTTCGTCATCCGTGACGACTGTCCGTTTGGTGCCTGTCTGGCTATGTCTCAAATGTCCGGTTTTCGAAACTTACCGACTGTTCATGTGACCTAATTGAGATCGTCACTGGTCACTTTCGTGTCCGTGCGTGACGGATAGTGGGTGCAGTCAGGCTCGGGTCAAGGGTGAACGCGCAGGGGTGCGCGCCGAAACCACGAGCGCGGACGGCACAGCGGGTCCGGTGGGAACCGTTCCGCAGTGCCCTCCTCGTTGCAACGTCGAATTCAGGAGGCACACCGATGCGCGGTGCGAGCCAGGCCAAGTGGGTTGTCGCAGCTGTTGCTGTCGCCCTCGCTGCGACTGCGTGCAGCAGCAGCGACTCCTCCGGGGGCAGCTCCGACAGCGCTGCGGTCGACCCGGGCGCCAGCTTCAGCTACCAGAGCGCGGAGCCGCAGCGCCCGCTCCAGCCGGCCAACGCCATGGAGAACCAGGGCGGCCGTATCGTCAAGCAGCTCTTCAAGGGCCTCGTCGACTACGACCCCGCGACCGGTGCGCTGCGCAACCAGGTGGCCGACAAGATCGAGACCACCGACGCCAAGAACTACACCGTCACGCTGAAGTCCGGCTGGACCTTCCACGACGGCACCCCGGTCACCGCCAAGTCCTTCGTGAGCTCCTGGAACTGGTCGGCCAACCCGAAGAACAACCAGATCAACTCGGACTGGTTCTCCGACATCGTCGGCTACGACGCGGTCCACCCGGACAAGGACAAGGGTGACCCGACGGCCACCGAGATGTCCGGTCTGAAGGTCGTCGACGACACCCACTTCACGATCGAACTGTCCACCCCGGTCTCGTACTTCACGTACAAGCTCGGCTACTCGGCCTTCTTCCCGCTGCCCGAGGGCTTCTTCACCGACCCGGCCGGCTACGGCCAGAAGCCGGTCGGCAACGGCCCCTACAAGTTCGTCTCGTGGGAGCACAACAAGGCCATCACGCTGGCCGCCTACGACAAGTACACGGGCATCGACAAGCCGAAGAACGGCGGCGTCGTCTTCCGGAACTACACCGCCGGTGAGGCCGCGTACAAGGACCTGATGTCCGACACCCTGGACGTCCTGGACCAGGTCGACTCGACCGACCTGCCGAAGTACAAGGACGACCTGGGCAAGCGCGCGGTCGACCAGCCGCAGGGCGCCATCCAGAACATCTCCTTCGCGCTGTACCAGGGCGACTGGAACGCCCCGGGCAAGGAGAAGGTCCGTCAGGGCCTCTCGATGGCGATCGACCGCGACACCATCACCAAGACCGTGCTGAACGGCAACCGCATCCCCGCCGACTCGTTCGTGGCGCCCGGCGTCATGGGCTACAAGGCCGGCACCTGCGGCGACGCCTGCAAGTTCAACCCGGAGAAGGCCAAGCAGCTCATCACCGAGGGCGGCGGCGTTCCCGGCGGCAAGATCACCATCCTGTACAACTCCGACGGCAGCCACAAGGAGTGGGTGGACGCGGTCTGCAACTCGATCCGCCAGTCGGTCGGCGTCGAGTGCCTCGGTGACCCGAAGCCGGACTTCAAGACCTCGCGTGACCTGGTCACCAGCAAGCAGGTCCAGAGCATGATGCGTACCGGCTGGGTGCAGGACTACCCGCTGAACGCCAACTTCCTGCGCGACGTCTACGGCACCGGTGCCGCGGCCAACGACGGCAGCTACTCCAGCTCCGAGTTCGACAAGCTGTCGAAGGAGGCGGACGCCGCCACCACGGTCGAGAAGACCGCGGAGTACTACCAGCAGGCCGAGGCCGTTCTGGCCAAGGACATGCCGGCCATCCCGCTCTGGTACTACAAGACCAGCTCCGGCTACTCCAAGAACGTCCAGAACGTGAAGTTCAACTCCTTCGGCGACCCGGTCTACACCGACGTCGAGGTCAAGAAGAAGAAGTAATCGGTCGGCACCGCCTGACCCGGTGACAACGGCCGGTGCCCGTCCATCCCCACAAGGGCGAGGACTGGCACCGGCCGTTGGCACGCCGACTTATCTCTTGCCGGGTTGACGGGCCCGGCAGAGTCATACATGGAGGCACGATGGGGCGCTTTGTCGCAAGGCGACTGCTCCAGATGATCCCGGTGTTCCTCGGAACGACCGCACTCATCTTTTTCATGGTGCACTTGCTGCCCGGTGACCCGCTGGCAGCGCTGTGGGGCGACAAGGCGCCGGACCCGGTGCAGCTCGCCGCGCTGAGGCACCAGCAAGGCTTCGACAAGCCGCTGGTCCAGCAGTACCTCGACTACATGGGGAAGCTGTTCACCGGTGACTTCGGCACCGGCCTGGACGGACGCCCGGTGCTCGACAAGATCACCGAGGCGCTGCCGGTCACGGTCCAGCTGGCGCTGTTCGCGTTCGCCATCGAGATCGTGCTCGGCATCGGGATCGGCCTGTACGCCGGTCTGCGCCGCGGCAAGCTCTTCGACAAGGGCGCCCTGGTCATGACCCTGCTGCTGATCTCGATCCCGGTCCCGGTGCTGGGCTTCATCGTTCAGACGGTCTTCGGGCAGAACCTGAAGTGGGTCACCCCGACCGTCCAGGACAGCAACGACATCACCCAGATGGTGCTGCCGGCCGTCGTGCTCGGCTCGCTCTCGCTGGCCTACGTCGCGCGCCTCACCCGCACCTCCATCGCCGAGAACATCAAGGCCGACTACGTCCGCACCGCGGTGGCCAAGGGCCTGCCGCGGCGCAAGGTGATCGGCACCCACCTGCTGCGCAACTCGATGATCCCGGTGGTCACCTTCCTCGGTACCGACCTCGGCGCCCTGATGGGCGGCGCCATCGTCACCGAGGGCATCTTCAACGTCCAGGGTGTGGGCCACGCGCTCTACCAAGCGATCAACATGAAGGAGGGCTCGACGGTCTCCGGCTTCGTGGCCTTCCTGGTGATCGTCTACCTGGCCGCCGGCCTGATCGTCGACCTGCTTTACGCGGTCCTGGACCCGAGGATCCGTTATGCCTGACCTGACCGAGAAGAAGACCGCCGGGAAGATCCCGGCCCAGGGCGGCGCCGCCACCGCGGCCGCCAAGCCCGAGAAGCCCCGCAGCCTCGGCTCCGACGCCTGGCACGACCTGCGGCGCAAGCCGATCTTCGTGATCTCCGCGCTGCTGATCCTGCTGCTGATCGTCATCGCGATCGCGCCCGGTCTGTTCACCTCGGTGGACCCGCGGGCCGGCGACCTGCGCAACCACTACCTGACGAAGCCGAACTACGGCCACCTCTTCCAGGCGGACTGGTTCGGCTACGACCTCCAGGGCCGCAGCATCTACGCCCGCGTCGTCCACGGCGCCCGCGCCTCGATCATCGTCGGCATCTGCGTCACCGCCGGTGTGACCATCATCGGCGGCCTCACCGGCATGCTGGCCGGCTACTTCGGCGGCTGGGTCGACACGATCATCTCCCGGATCACCGACATCTTCTTCGGCATCCCGCTGCTGCTCGGCTCGCTGGTGGTCCTGAACGCCTTCACCTCGCGCACCGTCTGGAGCGTGGTCTTCGCGCTGGTCGCCCTGGGCTGGACCCAGATGACCCGTGTCATGCGCGGTTCGGTGATCACGGTCAAGCAGGCCGACTTCGTGACGGCCGCCAAGGCGCTCGGCGCCGGCACCTGGCGGATCATGTTCAAGCACATCCTGCCGAACGCGGTCGCCCCGGTGATCGTCGTCGCCACCATCGCGCTCGGCGGCTACATCGCCGCCGAGGCGACGCTGAGCTTCCTCGGCATCGGTCTGCAGGACCCGACCATCTCCTGGGGCATCGACATCTCCTCCGCCCAGAAGGTGATCCGGACGGCGCCGTTCGCGCTGTTCTTCCCCGCCGGAATGCTGAGCCTCACCGTTCTGGCGTTCATCATGCTCGGCGACGCGGTGCGCGACGCCCTCGACCCGAAGCTCCGTTGAGAGAAGAGGTGACGACCCCGATGACCACCGTGATCGAGAACGACCAGAAGAACGACCGTCTCGAAGTTGGCACTCCTCTTCTCGAGGTGAAGGACCTCCACGTGGAGTTCCACACCCGGGACGGTGTCGCCAAGGCCGTGAACGGCGTCAACTACTCCGTCGCGGCCGGCGAGACGCTCGCCGTGCTCGGCGAGTCCGGCTCCGGCAAGTCCGTGACGGCGCAGACCATCATGGGCATCCTGGACATGCCCCCGGGCAAGGTGACCCAGGGCGAGATCCTGTACCGCGGCCAGGACATGCTCACGATGAGCAACGAGGAGCGGCGGCGGATCCGCGGCCAGAAGATCGCGATGATCTTCCAGGACGCGCTGTCCGCGCTGAACCCGGTGCTCTCCGTCGGCTACCAGCTCGGCGAGATGTTCCGCGTGCACCAGGGCGCCTCCCGCAAGGAGGCGAAGGAGAAGGCCATCGAGCTGATGGACCGGGTGCGCATCCCCGCCGCCCGGCAGCGGGTGAACGACTACCCGCACCAGTTCTCCGGCGGCATGCGCCAGCGCATCATGATCGCGATGGCGCTGTCGCTCCAGCCCGACCTGATCATCGCGGACGAGCCCACCACCGCCCTGGACGTGACCGTCCAGGCCCAGGTGATGGACCTGCTGGCCGAGCTGCAGGCCGAGTACAACATGGGCCTGATCCTGATCACCCACGACCTCGGCGTGGTCGCCGACGTCGCGGACAAGATCGCCGTGATGTACGCGGGCCGGATCGTGGAGACCGCCCCGGTGCACGAGCTGTACGCGAACCCCGCGCACCCGTACACCAAGGGCCTGCTCCGCTCCATCCCGCGCCTGGACCAGAAGGGCCAGGAGCTGTACGCGATCAAGGGCCTGCCCCCGAACCTGCTGAAGGTTCCGACCGGCTGCGCGTTCAACCCCCGCTGCGACGTCGCCACCGACCTGTGCCGCACCGAGATCCCGGCGCTGCACCACGTCACGGACAAGGACGGCAAGGAGCTCACCGGCCGCCGCAGCGCGTGCCACCTCTGGAAGGAGACCCTCCATGGCTGAGAACATCCTGGAGGTCAAGGACCTGGTCAAGCACTACCCGCTGAGCCAGGGCATCCTCTTCAAGAAGCAGGTCGGCGCGGTCAAGGCGGTCGACGGCATCTCCTTCGAGCTGAAGAAGGGCGAGACGCTCGGGATCGTCGGCGAGTCCGGCTGTGGCAAGTCCACGCTGGCCAAGGTGCTGATGAACCTGGAGCGGGCCACCTCCGGCCAGGTGCTGTTCAAGGGCGAGGACATCTCCACCCTGCAGGGCGCCGCCCTGAAGGCCGTCCGCCGGAACATCCAGATGGTGTTCCAGGACCCCTACACCTCGCTCAACCCGCGCATGACGGTCGGCGACATCATCGGCGAGCCGTTCGAGATCCACCCCGAGGTGGCGCCCAAGGGCGACCGCCGCAAGGCCGTCCAGGACCTGCTGGACGTCGTGGGTCTGAACCCGGAGTACATCAACCGGTACCCGCACCAGTTCTCCGGCGGCCAGCGCCAGCGCATCGGCATCGCCCGCGGCCTCGCGCTCAAGCCCGAGATCATCATCTGCGACGAGCCGGTTTCCGCGCTGGACGTGTCCGTCCAGGCGCAGGTGATCAACCTGCTGGAGCAGCTGCAGGGCGAGTTCGGCCTCTCCTACATGTTCATCGCGCACGACCTCTCCATCGTCCGGCACATCTCCGACCGCGTCGGCGTGATGTACCTGGGCAAGATGGTCGAGATCGGCTCGGACGAGGAGATCTACGAGAACGCCACCCACCCGTACACCCAGGCGCTGCTCTCCGCGGTGCCGGTGCCGGACCCGACGGCGCGCGAGTCCCGCGAGCGGATCATCCTCACCGGGGACATCCCCTCGCCGGCCAACCCGCCGTCCGGCTGCCGCTTCCGCACCCGCTGCTGGAAGGCGGAGGAGCGGTGCTCCGAGGAGGTCCCGCTGCTCGCGGTCCCCTCGCTGCTGGAGGGCGCGGCCGCCCACGAGTCGGCCTGCCACTTCCCCGAGGTCCGGGAGCAGGCCGCGGCCTGATCCCCCGGTAGTCGCAGGAAGGGCCCGTGGCGTTCGCGCCGCGGGCCCTTTCCGCGTTCCGCCGGTCCCACGCCGCGTCGATCCGGCGCCGCGTCAACTCGACAGGGGGTCACCGCACCCGTCCGGGTGCACCTGACGCGCGCCGTCGCCGGGGCGCGCTTCTCATGGGGTGTGATGCGAAACACACCCTGAGGAGGGACCTCCATGCCCGTAGCCGCCCGTGCTCGTTGGGTCCTCGCCGTTGCGACCTCCGTGGCCCTGGTGGCCACCGGCTGCAGCAGCAGTAGCGGCGGAGGGGGCAGCGGTTCGTCGGACGCCGGCAAGTCCTTCAGCTACCAGAGCAACGAGCCGCAGAACCCGTTGCAGCCGGCCAACGCGAACGAGGTCGGCGGCGGTCGCATCATCCAGAACCTCTTCAAGGGGCTGGTCGACTACGACCCGAGCAACGCCAAGATCCGGATGCAGGTCGCCGACAAGATCGACACCAGTGACTCGCAGACCTTCGACATCACGCTGAAGGACGGCTGGAAGTTCCACGACGGCACCCCGGTGCACGCCCAGAACTTCGTCGACGCCTGGAACTGGGGCGCCAGCCCGGCCAACAACCAGATCAACAGCTCCTGGTTCTCCGACATCGAGGGCTACCAGGACGTCCACCCGACCTCCGGCCAGCCCACCGCGGACAAGATGTCCGGGCTGACCGTCACCGACGAGCTGCACTTCACCGTCAAGCTGAGCCACAAGGTCTCGTACTTCGAGTACAAGCTCGGCTACATCGCCTTCTCGCCGCTGCCCGAGGGCTTCTTCAAGGACCCGGCCGGGTACGGGCAGAAGCCGGTGGGCAACGGCCCGTACCAGTTCGTCAGCTGGTCGCACAACAACAACGTGGTGACCAAGTCCTTCCCGGACTACCAGGGCGTGGACAAGCCGAAGAACGGCGGCATCGTCTTCAAGATGTACACCACGTCCGAGGCCGCCTACGCGGACCTCCAGTCCAACAACCTGGACGTGATGGACCAGGTGCCGCCGTCCGCGCTGGCCACCTACAAGAGCGACCTCGGGGACCGGGCGGTGGACGCGCCGCAGGGCGCCATCCAGAACATCGGCTTCACGCTCTACCAGGCCGACTGGGCGTCGCCGGACAAGGCGAAGGTGCGCCAGGGCCTGTCGATGGCGATCGACCGCGCCACCATCACCAAGACGGTGCTCCAGGGCTCCCGCAAGCCCGCCACCGCCTGGGTGGCCGAGGGCGTCGAGGGTTACAAGGACGGCGCCTGCGGCGAGTTCTGCACGTTCGACGCGGCCAAGGCCAAGCAGCTGATCCAGGAGGGCGGCGGCGTCCCCGGCAACAAGCTGCTGATCACCTACAACGCGGACGGCGGCCACAAGGAGTGGGTCGACGCGGTCTGCAACTCGATCCGGCAGAACACCGGGGTCGACTGCCTGGGCGACCCGAAGCCCGACTTCAAGACCGCGCGGGCCGCGATCACCGGGCACACCCTCAACGGCGCCTTCCGCACCGGCTGGGTGCAGGACTACCCGCTGAACGCCAACTTCCTGGCCGACGTCTACCGCACCGGTGCCGCGTCCAACGACTTCGGCTACAGCAACCCGCAGTTCGACGACGCGGCCACCAGGGCCGACGAGGCCGCCAGCGTCGCCGACACGGTGACCGGCTACCAGCAGGCCGAGGCGGTGCTGCCGAGCGGGATGCCCGCCATCCCGCTCTGGTACTACCGCACCAACTCGGGCTACTCGACCAAGGTGCAGAACGTGAAGTTCGACTCCTTCGGCAACCCGGCCTGGACCCAGGTCGAGGTCAAGGGCTGAGCCCCGAGCCCTCGCGCCGGCCCCGCCCTCCCCGCACGGAGGGCGGGGCGCGGTCTCTCGGCCGACCGGTCCGGTCGGCCGGGCACCCAGTCGGACACCTAGGAAGGAGGCTCGGATGGGCAGTTACGTGCTGCGTCGGGTGCTGCAGATGATCCCGGTGTTCTTCGGCACCACGCTGCTGATCTTCCTGATGGTCTACACGCTGCCCGGCGACCCGGTGGCGGCGCTGTTCGGGGAGAAGGCCGCCGACCCGGCCGTGGTCGCCAGCATCAAGCACACGTACTACCTGGACCAGCCGCTCTGGAAGCAGTACCTGCACTACATGGGGAACCTCTTCCAGGGGGACTTCGGCACCAGCTTCACCGGCCGTCCGGTCACCGACATCATGGCGGACGCCTTCCCGGTCACCATCCGGCTCGCCCTGATGGCCTTCGTCTTCGAGATGATCGCGGGCCTGGCCCTCGGCCTGGTCTCCGGCCTGCGGCGCGGCAGCGTCGCGGACACCCTGGTGCTGGTCTTCACCCTGGTGGTGATCTCGATCCCGGTCTTCGTGCTGGCCTACATCGCCCAGACGGTGTTCGCCACCAACCTGGGCTGGGTCACCCCGACGGTGCAGGACAGCTACGACCTGACCCAACTGGTGCTGCCGGCCGTCGTCCTGGGCTCGCTCTCGCTCGCGTACGTGGCCCGGCTCACCCGGACGTCGATCGGCGAGAACCTGCGGGCCGACTACATGCGCACCGCGGTCGCCAAGGGCCTGCCCCGGCGCACCATCATCTCCCGCCACCTGCTGCGCAACTCGCTGATCCCGGTGATCACCTTCCTCGGCACCGACCTCGGCGCGCTGATGGGCGGGGCGATCGTCACCGAGGGCGTCTTCAACGTGCAGGGCATCGGCAACGTCCTGTACCGGGCGGTCAACCAGAAGGAGGGCCCCACCGTGGTCGGCATCGTGACCGTCCTGGTGATCATCTACCTGGTCGCCAGCCTGCTCGTCGACCTGCTCTACGCGGTCCTGGACCCGAGGATCCGCTATGCCTGACATCCACGACGAGGACTCGTACGAGCCGCACCCCAAGCCCGGGGTCTCGCGCCTCGACTACGCGGGCGAGCAGGGCATGGCGGTCGAGCAGGAGACGTTAGTCGAACCGGACGTGGTGAAGCGGGAGGAGGCCCGCAGCCTGTGGGCCGACGCCTGGCGGGACCTGCGCCGGCGGCCGATCTTCCTGATCTCGGCGGTGCTGATCGTGCTGCTGGTGGTGATGGCGGTCTTCCCCTGGGCGTTCACCTCCGCGGACCCGCGCAAGGCCGACCTGGTGAACGACTACCTCAGGCGGCCGAACTGGGGCGACGTCTTCGGGGCCGGCTGGTTCGGGTACGACGCCCAGGGCCGGTCCATCTACGCCCGGGTGGTGTACGGCGCCCGCGCCTCGATCACCGTCGGCATCTTCGTGACCGCCGCCGTCACCCTGCTCGGCGGGCTGACCGGGATGGTGGCCGGCTTCTTCGGCGGCTGGGTCGACGCGCTGCTCTCCCGGATCACCGACATCTTCTTCGGCATCCCGCTGCTGCTCGGCGCGCTGGTGCTGCTGAACGCCTTCGCCACCCGCACGGTGTGGAGCGTGGTCATCGCGCTGGGCGTGCTCGGCTGGACCCAGATCGCCCGCGTGATGCGCGGGGCGGTGCTGACCGTCAAGCAGGCCGACTACGTGGTGGCCGGCCGGGCGCTCGGCGCCGGGACGGGCCGGCTGATGTTCCGGCACATCCTGCCGAACGCGATCGCCCCGGTGATCGTGGTGGCCACGATCGCGCTCGGCGGCTACATCGCCACCGAGGCGACGCTGAGCTTCCTCGGCATCGGTCTGCAGGACCCGACCATCTCCTGGGGCATCGACATCTCCTCCGCCCAGAAGGTGATCCGGACGGCGCCGTACGTGCTGTTCTTCCCGGCCGCGGCGCTCTCGATCACCGTGCTGGCCTTCATCATGCTGGGCGACGCGGTGCGCGACGCCCTCGATCCGAAGCTTCGCTGAGCGAGGGGAGCGCATCGTGAGTACAGCGGTGGACACCACCGGGCACGAGCGGAAGGCGCCGTACCAGGGGCCGCTGCTCGACGTCCGGGACCTGCACGTCGAGTTCGCCACCCGGGACGGGGTCGCCAAGGCGGTGAACGGGGTGAGCTACTCCGTCGCGGCGGGGGAGACGCTGGCGGTGCTGGGGGAGTCCGGCTCGGGCAAGTCGGTGACGGCGCAGGCGGTCATGGGCATCCTGGACATGCCGCCGGCCCGGATCCCGCGCGGCGAGATCCTCTACCGGGGCCAGGACATGCTCAGGATGGGCAAGGAGGAGCGGCGGCGGATCCGAGGCCAGAAGATCGCGATGATCTTCCAGGACGCGCTGTCGGCGCTGAACCCGGTGCTCAGCGTGGGCTACCAGCTCGGCGAGATGTTCCGGGCGCACCGGGGGGTGTCCCGCAAGGAGGCGCGGGACAAGGCCGTCGAGCTGATGGACCGGGTGCGCATCCCGGCCGCCAAGGAGCGGGTGAACGACTATCCGCACCAGTTCTCCGGGGGCATGCGGCAGCGGATCATGATCGCGATGGCGCTGGCGCTGGAGCCGGACCTGATCATCGCGGACGAGCCGACCACGGCACTGGACGTGACAGTGCAGGCGCAGGTGATGGACCTGCTCGCCGAGTTGCAGGCCGAGTACAACATGGGGCTGATCCTGATCACCCACGACCTCGGTGTGGTCGCGGACGTCGCGGACAAGATCGCGGTGATGTACGCGGGCCGGATCGTGGAGACCGCCCCGGTGCACGAGCTGTACGCCCGGCCCGCGCACCCGTACACCAGGGGCCTGCTGGACTCGATCCCCCGGCTCGACCAGAAGGGCCAGGAGCTCTACGCGATCAAGGGCCTGCCGCCCAACCTGCTGCGCATCCCCCCGGGCTGCGCCTTCAACCCGCGCTGCCCGCGCGCCCAGGACGTCTGCCGGGCCGAGGTGCCGGAGCTGTTCCCGGTCGCCGAGGAGGACGGGACGCCATTGGAGGGGCGCGGCAGCGCCTGCTTCTTCTGGAAGGAGACCCTCCATGACCGTTAACGGGTCCAGCGCACTGGGCGCGGTGGTGCCAGAGGAGGTCGCCCTCGCGCGGGAGGTGCCGCGCGGCGAGCCGATCCTCGAAGTCCGGGACCTGGTCAAGCACTTCCCGCTCACCAAGGGCATCATCCTCCGGCGGCAGGTCGGGGCGGTGAAGGCGGTCGACGGGGTCACCTTCGACCTGATGCACGGTGAGACGCTCGGGATCGTCGGCGAGTCCGGCTGCGGGAAGTCCACGCTGGCCAAGGTGCTGATGAACCTGGAGCCGGCTACCTCGGGATCGGTCCGCTACAAGGGGGAGGAGATCTCCCGGCTCTCCGGGGCGGGGCTGAAGGCCGTCCGGCGGAACATCCAGATGGTGTTCCAGGACCCGTACACCTCGCTCAACCCGCGCATGACGGTCGGCGACATCATCGGCGAACCGTTCGAGATCCACCCCGAGGTGGCGCCCAAGGGGGACCGCCGCAAGGCCGTCCAGGACCTGCTGGACGTGGTCGGGCTCAACCCCGAGTACATCAACCGCTACCCGCACCAGTTCTCCGGCGGGCAGCGCCAACGCATCGGCATCGCCCGGGGGTTGGCGCTCAAGCCGGAGGTCATCATCTGCGACGAGCCGGTCTCCGCGCTGGACGTCTCGGTGCAGGCGCAGGTGATCAACCTGCTGGAGCAGCTGCAGGGCGACTTCAACCTGTCGTACATGTTCATCGCGCACGACCTCTCGATCGTCCGGCACATCTCCGACCGGGTCGGGGTGATGTACCTGGGGAAGATGGTCGAGATCGGCAGCGACGCGGAGATCTACGACCACGCGACCCACCCGTACACCCAGGCGCTGCTCTCGGCGGTGCCGGTGCCGGACCCGACGGCGCGCGAGACACGGGACCGGATCGTGCTCACCGGCGACGTGCCCTCGCCGGCCAACCCGCCGTCCGGCTGCCGCTTCCGCACCCGCTGCTGGAAGGCGCAGCAGCGGTGCGAGGTCGAGGAGCCGCTGCTGGTCGCGCCGTCCTGGCTGGGCGACGCGGCGCGGCACGACTCGGCGTGTCATTTCGCCGCGGAGCGGGGTGCCGAGCGGGAGACCGGCTGACACCGGCCCCCTACCAGGGCGCGTCCTCGCAGGTGGGGGCGCGCCCTTTCCCGTGACGGAAAAGAGATCTGCCGCGGGCTCGCCAAGTACCCTCCCTTCCCTGATAGTTGCTCTGCGCCCAGCGGTGGGTGCCGCGGTGCTGAGGAGGGCGGCTCTGATGGACGCGGTGGAGGTGATCGGCGGTGGCCGGGGGAGCGTGGAGCCCGGGACGCCACTGCTGGAGGTCGACGACCTGCACGTGGAGTTCCACACCCGGGACGGGGTCGCCAAGGCGGTGAACGGGGTGAGCTACTCCGTCGCGGCGGGGGAGACGCTGGCGGTGCTGGGGGAGTCCGGCTCGGGCAAGTCGGTGACGGCGCAGGCGGTCATGGGCATCCTGGACATGCCGCCGGGGCGGATCACCGCGGGGCGGATCCTGTTCCGCGGCGAGGACCTGCTGACCATGGGCACGGCCGCCCGGCGGTCCATCCGGGGCGGGCGCATCGCGATGATCTTCCAGGACGCGCTGTCGGCGCTGAACCCGGTGCTCAGCGTGGGCTACCAGCTCGGCGAGATGTTCCGGGCGCACCGGGGGGTCTCCCGCAAGGAGGCGAAGGAGAAGGCCGTCGAGCTGATGGACCGGGTGCGCATCCCGGCCGCCAGGCAGCGCGTCGGGGACTTCCCGCACCAGTTCTCCGGCGGGATGCGGCAGCGGATCATGATCGCGATGGCGCTGGCGCTGGAGCCGGACCTGATCATCGCGGACGAGCCGACCACGGCGCTGGACGTGACGGTTCAGGCGCAGGTGATGGACCTGCTGGCCGACTTGCAGGCCGAGTACAACATGGGGCTGATCCTGATCACCCACGACCTGGGCGTGGTCGCGGACGTCGCGGACAAGATCGCGGTGATGTACGCGGGCCGGATCGTGGAGACCGCCCCCGTAAGGGAGTTGTACGCCCGGCCCGCGCACCCGTACACCAGGGGCCTGCTGGACTCGATCCCCCGGCTCGACCAGAAGGGCCAGAACCTGCACGCCATCAAGGGCCTGCCGCCGAGCCTGCTGAGCCTGCCGGAGGGCTGCGCCTTCAACCCGCGCTGCGACCGGGCGCAGGACCGCTGCCGCACCGAACTCCCGGCGCTGACGCCGGTCACCAGCGAGTACGGGACGGAGCTGGCGGGCCGCCGCAGCGCCTGCCACTACTGGCGCGAGACGCTGCACGGCTGAGCCCGTCCACCCGCTACTTCACGAAGCCGACGTTCTCCCAGACGATGTCGGACAGGCCCTGCGCGCCGATGTTGGCGAGGTCGGCGCGGGCCCCGTACAGCTGCGGGCGCTGGTAGAGCGGCAGGACGCCGGCCACCTTCCAGAGCTCGCCGTCGGCCTGGTTGATCGCCTCGGAGGCGGTGCCCGCGTCGGCCGCGGCGGCGGCCCGGTCGAGTGCGGCGTCCACCGCCGGGCTGCCCGCGCCGACGTGGTTGGTGCCGCCGCTCTGGACGAAGTTGGCGCGGTTGCCGCTGGCCGGGAAGGGGGTGCCGATCAGCGAGTAGGCGGCGATGTCGAAGTCGTCGCGGTTGACGTACCGGTCGAAGAACTCGTTGGCGGGGGCGGTCACCGTGGTCACCTTGATGCCGACGTCCTTGAGCATGGCGGTGGCGTTGGCGGCCTCGCTCTGGGCCGGGGTGACGCCGGCCGGGACGACCATCCGCAGGTTCAGCTCGCGGCCGTCCTTCTTCCGTACGTCGCCGTCCAGCTTCCAGCCGGCCGCGTCCAGCTTGCGGGCGGCCTCGGCGGGGTCGTAGCGGGCCAGGCCCAGGGAGTTGTCGCGGTAGCCGTTCTGGTTGGTGACCAGCAGGTGGTTGTTGAGCGGGACGGCGGGCCAGTCCAGGCCGTTGAGGTCGGCGCGGATCACCACGTCCCGGTTGATCGCCTGGAAGACGGCCTGGCGCACGGTCGCGTCGCTGAGCGCCGGGGTGCGGGCGTTCAGGGTGAGCTGGCGGAAGTCCGGGCCGCCGGCCCGGCGCACCACGGCGCCCTTGGTGTTCCTGATGACCTGGTAACCGGCCACGTCCGGGCCGTTGTTGACGAGGTCGATCCGGCCCTGGGCGAAGGCGGCGGGCATCGCGTCGGGCAGCATCGCGTGGAAGACGATCCGGTCCAGCACGGGCTTGTCGCCCCACCAGGAGGGGTCGGCGACCAGCGTGACGGTCTGGGTGGCGCGGTCCAGCTGCTCGACCTTGAACGGGCCGGCGCTGACCGGGAACCCGTCCAGGTAGGAGCTGTTGAACAGCTCCGGGGTGGAGACCCTACTGGCCGGCAGCAGCGGGGCGTTGCCGGCGCTGTTGAACATCGACTGCCACTCGGAGAACGGGCGGTCGAAGGTCATCACGGCCTGGTAGTCGTCCTTGCCGCGCTCGACCGCCGAGACCAGCTCGAAGCCGGTGCTGCTGGAGGCCTTGTAGGCCGGGTCCTTCCCGTTCAGGGCACGCCAGTTGGCCTCGATGTCGCGCCAGGTGATCGGGGTGCCGTCGGACCAGTGGGCCTTCGGGTTGAGCGTCCAGGTGACCACCTGCCGGCCGTCCCTGAGCTCGGCGTGCGCCTCCTGCAGGTAGGCGGGGTTGGGCGTCTGGGTGCCGGCGGCGTCCGAGCGGAAGAAGGTCGGCAGCAGCGGCTTGCTGACCATGACGGTCGAGGACTCGCTGCCGTCGGCGTGGATCGGCGACCACTGGCGGGAGAACTGGGCGATCGCCAGGTTCAGGGTGCCGCCCTGGCGCAGTCGGGCCCGGTCGTGCGGGTTGATGTCGATCGCGGTCAGCTTGGGCGCTGTGGTGCCGGAGGGCAGCGCGTCGCCGCCGCCCTGGCCGGCGGTGCAGGAGCAGAGCGCCAGCGAGAGCGTGAGGGCGGTGAGACCGGCGAGCAGGGCCGTCCCGTGGCGCTGGAGGCGGCGGTGCATCGGCGTGCTCCCGGGGTGGATGTGGCGGATGGTGTGGCGTCACATCTTGCTGACCGGGAGGGGGCGTTGTCGAGGGGCGGGCCCGGATGCGGGCCCGCCCCCCGTGGGCGCGGGTTCGTCGGGGACGGACGCGCCCGACCGTGCGGGTGTCCGATCGCGGACGGGTCAGACCACGAACTTGAAGGTGCGGTCCTTGTCGCCGGTCTTGTCGAACACCGAGGTGATGCCGTCCGCGACGTCCTGCGGGGTGATCGCGGCGACCTGGCCGTTCTTCTTGACCTTCACCTTGTCGAACGCGGTGCCCAGCTGGGCGGCGAGCGCGTCGAGGTCCCACTTGGGCACGATCTTGCCGGAGGCGTCCGGGACGAGCGTGAGCGCCTTGGCCGCGGTCTTGGGGCCGAAGTCCCAGGTCTTCGCGCCGGCCACGACGTGCACCTTGCCCGCGGCGATCTGCTTGCCGAGGCTGTCGGCGGCGGCCTGGAGGGCCTGGGTGGAGATCTTCGGCTGGGCGGCCGTGACGGCGAGGGCGATCGGCTGGTCGGGCTTGCCGTCGGCGCGGTCGCGGTAGGCCTGCTCGATCGCCTCCAGGGCGCTCGCCGAGTCCACCGCCTGCCCGGCCCGGCCGGGCACGACGATCGGCTCGCCGTTGACGTCGCCGAACTTGATGTAGCCCTCCTGGAGGCCCTGGCCGGAGCCGCCCGCGAGGGTGTCCAGGGCGGCCCGGAGCTTGGCCTTGTCGACCTTGACCTCCGGGGCGACGGCCTTGGTGCCGCCCTGGAGCGACTTGATGACGTCGACCGGGTTGTAGCTGTGCTGGGCCAGGCCGTCCACGGTGGCGGTGGTGTCGAAGCTCAGCCCGGCGACCGCCGGGTCGAGGTCCACGGCCTGGTCGCCGATCTTCAGCTTGAGCGGCTGCTGGCCGGCCTTGCCGACCGACTCGTCCAGCTGGTGGATCGCCTGGTCGCGGCTGCTGCCGCCGATCTCGGCGCCGAGCACCACGGTGCCCTTGGGGACGTCGGACTGGTTGAGCATCAGGCCGGTGCCGTACGCGGCCGCGCCGAGGAACAGCACCGCGACGCCGCCGTAGACGCCCAGCTTGACCAGCTTCTTGCCGGCTCCGCCGCGCTTGGCCTTGGCGGGGGCGGCGGGCTCGGCCTTCGCCTTGGCGGGGGCCGGCGCGGGGGCGGCCTTGTCGCCCTTGGCGTCCTTGCTGCCCTTTCCACCCTTGCCGCCCTTGCCCTTGCCGCCCTTGGTGTCCGTGGCGACCTCGGGCCGGGGGCCGGGGGCCGGCAGCGGGGTGACCGCGGTGGCCTCCGGGTCGCCGGGCTGCGGGGCGCCGCCGGGAGCGCCCGGGAAGAGGGCGCCGGGGCCCGCCGGGGTGGCGGGGGCGTCCTGGCCGGGAGCGGCCGGGCGCTGGGCCGCGAACGGGTCGGTGCCGGTCGGGGCCGAGGCGAACAGGCCCGGCTGCGGACGGCCGTCGGCGCCGTGCGGGGCGCCGTTCCGGGGCAGGCCGGGTATCGCGGCGGGCGGCGGGGTGGTGTCGCGGATCGGCGCGAAGCCGTCGACCGAGGTGTCCTCCGGGCCCGGCTCGCCGGCCGGTCCGGCCTGCGGGTGCGGTGCGGGGGCCGGGTGGCCGTTCGCCTGGAAGTCGTTGCGCGGACCGGACTGGCGCGGGCCGCCCGCCCGGTCGTCGAGCTGCTGCCCGCCCGGCTGCTGACGGTTCCGCTGGCCGCCGCCCCGCCGGGGGAGGCCGCCCTGCTGGCCGGCGTCGGGGACGGAGGTGCCGAACGGGTCGGCGACCGGTGCGACGAACGGGTCGGCGACCGGGGCGAAGGGATCGGCGACCGGCGTGAAGGGGGCGGCGGCCTCGTACACGCCGGGCTCCTCCACCGGGGCCTCGGCCTGGAACGGCGCGGCGGGCGCGGCCGGGCGCGGCTGCTTGCCCTGGGCGGGCACCGGGCGGCCGTTCGGGGCGCCGTTGGCGCGGGCGGCCTGGCCCGCGGCCGGGTGGGCACCCTGCGGGCGCGGCTCGGCGACGGCGCCCGGCACGGCCAGGGCCTCCGCCGCTCCGGCGGCACCGGCCGGCACGGCCGCGGGCACGGCGGCCGGGGCGGGCTCGGCGACCGTGGCCTTCTTCTGACGCGGCCGGAACCAGGCGCCGGTGGACTCCGACTCGGAGGTGGCCGGCGGGATCGGCGGGATCTGCCACTCCGGCGGCAGGTTCGGCGGGGCGGCCTGGCGGCCGCCGTCCTCCATCACACCGAGGACGGGCGAGGTCGGCGCGGACCGGTGCCGCGGGCCGCCCGGTTCGGCGGCGGCCGCCGCCGGGGCGTCATCGCCGGGGCCGTCCTCGTTCTTGACGGCGCTGCGGACGACGACCGGCGGGATCGGACGCGAGCCGGGGATGTTGATCCGGACCCGGGTGGTCAGGGTGGTCTCGGTCTTCGGACCGTCGTCCTCGCCGCCCGACGCGGCGCCCGGTCCGGCGTCCGCCCGGTCGCCGCCGGGGAGCCCCGGTGTGCCGTAGGGCGGGGTGCCCGACGGGTAGGCGTCCGGACCCGTGCGCCGGGGCGTCGGGTGGGCGTTGTCAGATTCGCGGCTGCTCAATGCTGCTCTGCTCCGGGTTCGCGGGCGGGCCGTGCGGCGCGACCGCGGTTCGTGGTCGCCGGGCCTTGACGGGGGCGGGCGGCGGTCGGGTACGGCGTTCTGCGGGACCACCATACTGGGAAGAACAGAGCGGCGAACGGCTTCGGACAGATCCTGATACGTCCGGTTCCTCCGGTATGAGAGTAAGGCCGTACGCTCCTGACTGCGCGTCGTACGCGGTACGGTACGCCGTGCACGACCGGGGTCAGCGCGGGGGGCCGGGCACCCCGGGGAACCAGCTGGTGCGGGTGGGCAGGGTGGCGCAGATCACGCCCAGCACCGAGCCGGCGAACAGCCAGGCCAGCGAGGTGGCGTTGGACCACAGCACGTTGTCGCCCTCGGGCCGGGGCACCATCAGCAGCAGCATCGCCAGGAACCAGCCGGCCGCGGGCGCGCCCGCGCCGAGCCGGGTGCCGGTGACCCGCAGGCCGGCGTAGAAGGTGGCGGCGGTCGCGGCGAGCGCCAACAGGACCCCCACCGGCGGCCACAGGGCCTGCACAAAGGATCCGCAGACCGACACCGCGACGCCCAGCAGGAAGAACAGGGCGTAGGCGGCGATCCGGGCGGCGCGCGGGGGCTGGGGCTCGGCCAGCCGCTCCTCGCGGGTGCCGAGCACGGCGGCGGCGAGCGGGCGGCGGGTCGGCCGGGCGGCGGGCTTGCTCATCGGGTGCCCTCCTCGGCGGGCGCGGCGTCGGGCGCGAGGCCGGCGAACAGGTCGTCCTCCGGCTCGCCCGGCCCGGCCTGGCCGCGCACCAACTGGTAGTACTCGGTGGTGAACAGCGGCTGGGCCAGGTCGTTGGAGAGCGCGAAGAAGGCGCCGTCCACGGTGATCTGGGTGGCGTGGGCGGTCATCGCGGCGGTCTTGCGCCCCGCCTGCGCGGCGCCGTCCAGCACGGTGGTGACCACCTCGTCGTCGACCACGCCGGGGACGTCGGCGGGCTGCGCGACACCCGGGAAGGACGCCTTGGCGGCGGCCTCGGCGAGCCCGGCCTCGATCACCGAGCAGGGCATCCGGTTCCAGTACACCTTGGCGATCCGCCAGGCCGGGCCCAGCTCCGGCCGGTGCGCCGGGTCGGCGGCCAGCTCGTACGCGCGCATCGCGACCCGGTGCGCCTGGATGTGGTCCGGGTGCCCGTAGCCGCCGTCCGGGTCGTACGTGACCAGCACCTGCGGGCGCACCTCGCGGACCACCGCGACCAGGTGGCCGGCCGCCTCGTCGACGTCCGCCTGCCAGAAGCAGCCGGGCACGTCGTTCTCGGGCACGCCCATCATCCCGGAGTCGCGGTAGCGCCCCGGGCCGCCGAGGAAGCGGAAGTCGGACACGCCGAGGGCGCTCATCGCCTCGGTCAGCTCGCCGATCCGGTACGCGCCGAGGGTGTCGTCCCGATCGGCCGTCAGGTGGGCCAGCTCCGGGGGGATCACCTCGCCGCCCTCGCCGAGGGTGCAGGTCACCAGCGTGACCCGGGCGCCCTCGGCGGCGTACCGGGCCATGGTGGCGCCGTTGCCGATCGACTCGTCGTCGGGGTGCGCGTGGACCAGGAGGAGGCGGCGGCCGGTAGTCGCGGTCATGGGAGGAAGCCTAACCACCGGCCGGTGGGGGTCAGAGCCTCAGGCCGTTGATCATTCCGGCGAGGTTGCTGGTGACCTGGCTGATCGACGGGGCGATCGAGCTGGAGGCCAGGTAGAAGCCGAGCAGCGCGCAGACGATCGCGTGCGCCAGCTTCAGGCCGGACCGGCGGATCAGGATCACCACGATGACCAGCATCAGCACGGCGGCGGAGATGTTCATGGCCATGTCGGCTCACACCCCTTCTCGGGCACGCCGCCTCCGGGGAGGCGGCGAGGGACGGTGCGGGACTGGGGGCTGCGGGCGACCGCGGTCCGGGACGGGGCCGGACGGCCGCTCGCGCGACAAGTCATACCCGATGGGTAAGGGTGGCATTACCCTCGGTGAGGCCACGCGCGCCGGGGCATCGTGGCATCCGAGGGGCGCATGGGCCGGTCGGAGGCGGTTTGGACCCCTTTGGGGCGTACTTGCCGACGATGCTCCGAACGAGTGATCAGTGCACGCCCGGGGGTGGTGGTCCGGCGTCATAGGGTCTGGTGCCATGACCTCCCACACCCCTGCCGACACCTTCCCACGGCAGTACGCGCGGACCCTGCGCTACACCGTCGGCGCGCCCCGCTCCTTCTCCGTCGCGCCCGACGGCTCGCGGGTCGTCTTCCTCCGCTCCGGCTCGGGCCGCGACCGGGCCAACCTGCTCTGGACCCTCGACACCGCCACCGGCGAGGAGCGGGTCGCCGCCGACCCGGCCGCGCTGCTCGGCGGCGGCGGGGAGGACCTGTCGCCGGCCGAGAAGGCCCGCCGCGAGCGCAGCCGCGAGGGCTCGGCCGGCATCGTCGGCTACGCCCTGGACGCGGCCGGCGCGCTGGCCGCCTTCGCCCTCTCCGGCCGACTGTTCACCGCCGACCTCGGCACCGGCGCCACCGCCGAACTGCCCGCCGAGGGACCGCTGTTGGACCCGCGCCCGGCCCCGGACGGCGCCCACGTCGCGTACGCCAACGCGGCCGGCGAGCTGCGGCTGACCCGCACCGACGGCGGCGGCGACCGGGTGCTCGCCGAGCCGGACGGCCCGAACGTCACCTGGGGCCAGGCCGAGTTCATCGCCCAGGAGGAGATGGACCGCGACCGCGGCTTCTGGTGGTCCCCGGACAGCGACCGGCTGCTGGTCGAGCGCGCCGACGACAGCCCGGTGCGCCGCTGGTGGATCGCCGACCCGGCGAACCCGGACCGCGAGCCCGCCGAGGTCGCCTACCCGGCGGCCGGCGGCGCCAACGCCGAGGTCGGGCTCTGGCTGCTCGACCTGTACGGCGGGCGCACCGAGGTGGTCTGGGACCGCGAGGCCTACCCGTACCTGGGCCGGGTGCACTGGTCGAAGGGCGGCGTGCCGCTGCTCCTGGTCCAGACCCGCGACCAGCGCGGCCAGCGGATCCTCGGCCTGGACACGGCCACCGGCGCCACCGAGGTGCTGCACGAGGAGAAGGACGGCGCCTGGCTGGAGCTGTTCCAGGGCGCACCGGCCTGGACCCCGGACGGCAAGCTGGTCCGGATCTCCGACGAGGGGGGAGTGCGGGCGCTGGTGATCGGCGACCGCGCCGTGACCGGGGCCGACCTGCACGTCCGCTCGGTCGTCGCGGTCACCGAGCGGGAGGTGTTCTTCAGCGCCGCCGGCGGCGCCGAGGAGACCGACCCCGAGCCGGGCTGGATCGGCGTCGGCCGGATCAGCCACGACGGCACGCGGCTGGGCTGGGAGTCCGCCAACGGCCGGCCGTTCACCTCCGTCACCAGCGCGGTGCACGGCGGCGGGATCACCGTCCGGGCCACCGCCGAGCCCGACCTGCCCGGCACCCTGGTCACCGTCGCCCGGGACCTGCCCGAGGGCCTGGCGGTCGACGACGTCGCCACCATCGCCTCGTACGCCGAGACCCCGGCCATCACCGCCCGCCCGGTCTTCCGCTTCGCCGGCGAGCGCCGCATCCCGTCCGCCGTCTTCCTGCCCACCGGCTACGACCGCGAGCGGGACGGCCTGCTGCCCGTCCTGATGGACCCGTACGGCGGCCCGCACGGCCAGCGCGTCCTCCAGGCGCACAACCCGCACCTCAACTCGCAGTGGTTCGCCGACCAGGGCTTCGCGGTGGTGGTCGCCGACGGGCGCGGCACCCCCGGGCGCGGGCCGGCCTGGGAGAAGTCGATCGCCTTCGACTTCGCCGGGGCCACCCTGGACGACCAGGTGGAGGCGCTGCGGGCGCTCGCCGAGGAGTTCCCGCTGGACCTCGACCGGGTCGCCGTCCGCGGCTGGTCGTACGGCGGCTACCTCTCCGCGCTCGCCGTGCTGCGCCGCCCGGACGTCTTCCACGCGGCGGTGGCCGGGGCGCCGGTGACCGACTGGGAGCTGTACGACACCCACTACACCGAGCGCTACCTGGGCGACCCGGCCGAGCGGCCCGAGGTGTACGCCGCCAACTCGCTGAGCGGGTACGCGGCCGGGCTGGAGCGCCCGCTGATGATCATCCACGGGCTGGCGGACGACAACGTGGTGGCCGCGCACACCCTGCGGCTGTCCTCGGCGCTGCTCGCCGCCGGGCGTCCGCACACCGTGCTGCCGCTGTCCGGCGTCACCCACATGACCCCGCAGGAGGAGGTCGCGGAGAACCTGCTGCTGCTCCAGGTCGACTTCGTGAAGCGCTCGCTGGGCGTGTGACACCCGTCTGACCAGCGCTTTCGGCGGCCGGTGCCCCTGACGGGGGTACCGGCCGCCGGCATGACATCCGTCATGCCGAAGGCACGACGGCGGACACTGCCGCCGCCACCCGCCCGCGCGGGACTCTGAGGTGGTGCGAACAGCACCGGTCGTGACACCACGAGCGTGACACCGTCAGGGAAGAGGAGCCGGGCAATGGTTACCGAGGTGGCCGCCTTCCGCGGCGTGGGCAAGAGCTACGGGCGGGTGCGCGCCGTGGACGGACTGGACCTCGTGCTCCGACCGGGCGAGACCGTCGCCCTGCTCGGGCCGAACGGCGCCGGGAAGTCCACCAGCCTGGACCTGCTGCTCGGCCTGCGCGAGCCCGACCGGGGCAGCGTGACCCTGTTCGGCGGCGCCCCGCGGGCGGCGATCGAGGACGGCCGGGTCGGCGCGATGCTGCAGAGCGGCGGGCTGATGTCCGACGTCAAGGTGCGCGAGCTGGTCCGGCTCGCCTGTGACGTGCACCCGCGCGGCCGGTCGGTCACGGAGGTGCTGACCGACGCCGGGATCACCGAGTTCGCGGAGCGCCGGGTCGACAAGCTGTCCGGCGGCCAGGAGCAGCGGGTCCGCTTCGCCCTGGCCATCGCGGGCGACAACGACCTGATCGTGCTGGACGAGCCCACCACCGGCATGGACGTCAGCGTGCGGCAGTCGTTCTGGGCGAGCATGCGCGCCCAGGCCGACGCCGGGCGCACGGTGCTGTTCGCCACCCACTACCTGGAGGAGGCCGACTCGATCGCCGACCGCGTCCTGGTACTGCACCGCGGCCGGCTGATCGCCGACGGCAGCTCGGCGGAGATCAAGGCACGGGCCGGCGCCCGCCGGATCGCCTTCGAACTCCACGACGCGGACGGCGGGTTCGAGGAGTCCGTGCTGCGCACCCTGCCCGGCGTGCAGTCGCTGGACGTCACCGCGCGGGTCCCGGGGGTGCGGACGGTGCGGATCCGGACCGCGGACGCCGACGCCACCGCGGCCGGGATCTACCGGGCGGGGCTGTACCCGCGCGGGCTGGAGGTGGCCGGCGTGGGCCTGGAGCAGGCCTTCCTGACCATCACCGGCGAACTGGACCGCCAGGACGGCGCCCGGCGCGCCGACGAGCAGAGCACCGACGAGCAGAGCACCGACGAGCAGAGCACCGACGAGCGGAGCGCCGACAAGGAGAGCGTGCGATGACCACCCTGATCAAGCTGGAGATCCTGCGGACCCTGCGCAACCGGCGCTACCTGCTCTTCACCATCGCCTACCCGGCGCTGATGTACTTCTTCTTCATCAACGCCTACGGCTCCACCCAGCTGGCCGGCGGCCTGCCGGTGAAGACCTACTTCATGGTCTCGATGGCCACCTTCGGCGCCGTCGGCGCGGTGCTGACCGGCAGCGCGCAGCGGATCTCGCTGGAGCGCAAGAGCGGCTGGGTGCGCCAGCTGCGGCTGACCGCGCTGCCCGGCCGGGCGTACACCGTCGGCAAGATCGCGGCGACCGCGGTCACCACGCTGCCGGCGATCCTGGTGGTCTTCGCGGTCGGCGCGAGCCAGGGGGTCTCGCTGACCGTGCCGCAGTGGGCCGGACTGACGGCCGCGCTCTGGCTGGGCAGCTTCGTCTTCGCCGCGCTCGGGGTGGCGCTCGGGTACGCGGCCGCGCCGGACGCGGTGCAGCCGATCGTGATGATCACCTACATGGCGATGGCCCTGCTCGGCGGCACCTGGTTCCCGGTGAGCGGCTCGCTGGAGAAGTTCGCCCGGTTCAACCCGGTGTACCTGTACAACCAACTGGCCGGCTTCACCCGGCCCGGGCACTCCCTGGACACCGTCGCGGTCGCCGGTCTGGCCGGCTTCCTCGTGGTGTTCGCCGCCGCCGCGGCGGCGCTGTACCGCCGCGACACCCGCCAGGCATGATGACCGGCATGAGTGACGCGCGCCGGACCCACCGCACCGACGAACCGCCGGAGGCGGGAGCGGCGCGCGCCTCCTTCATGAACGTGCCCGGCTCCCCGGTGGAGACCAGGCGGCAGCTGCTGGTCAAGGTCGCCTGGATGCTGTTGTGGATGCTCTACCTGGCCTACCCGGCCGGCGACCTGCTGAGCGGCGCCCACAACACGGCCGGGACGGTGCTCGGCTGGTGCTGCCTGGCCGGGTTCGTGGGCGCCTACGTGCTGCTGGTGATCTTCCGCTCGCAGGCCGGGATGCGGCCGCGGGCCTGCCTGGCGATCGTCACGACGATGGTCGCGCTGGCCGTCGCCACCTCGGTCGTCCTCGGCTCCGCCTTCCTGACGCTGTTCATCTACGCCTCGGTGTGCGTCGCCATCATCACGCCGGCCCGGTACGCGCTGCGGGTGCTGATCGCCATGGCCGTGCTCACCGCCGTGGTCGGGGCGGCGATCGGGGCGGGCAACGACAACATCACCACCTTCGCGCTCAGCGCCTTCCTCTCCGGCGTCGCGATGACCGGGCTGCAGCGGCTGGTCGCCACCATGAAGGAGCTGCGCGAGGCCCGGGCCGCCGTCGCGCACCTGGCCGCCTCCGAGGAGCGGCTGCGGATGGCCCGCGACCTGCACGACCTGCTCGGGCACTCGCTGTCGCTGATCACCCTGAAGAGCGAGCTGGCCGGGCGGTTCATGGACGCGGGCAAGGACGAGGCGGCGCGGGCGCAGGTCGCCGACATCGAGCAGGTCGCCCGGCAGTCGCTGATCGACGTCCGGGAGGCGGTGACCGGCTTCCGCCGGCCGACCCTGCCGGTGGAACTGGCCGCCGCCCGTACCGCGCTGGCCGCCGCGCAGGTCCGGCTGGAGGCCGCGCCGGAGCTGGTGGACGCCTGGCCGTCGCTGGCCGAGGAGGAGACGGGCGCGCTGGCCTGGGCGCTGCGCGAGGCCGTGACCAACGTCGTCCGGCACGGCGAGGGCGCCACCGTCTGCACGGTCACGGCGGACGAGAGCTGGGAGGCGAGCGGCGAGCGCTACGCCGTCCTGGAGATCGTCGACAACGGGCGCGGGCCGGGCAAGTCCCAGCCGGGCAACGGGCTGTCCGGGCTGGAGGAGCGGCTGGCGCTGGTCGGCGGGCGGCTGGAGACCGGGCCGGGGGAGCGCGGGCGGGGCTTCCGGCTGCGGGCCTCGGTGCCGCTGCGGACGGCGCCCACTGCGGCGCCGGCGCCCGTGCCGAAGCCTCTTTAGGGCTGCCGCGCAGGCCGTCAGGCCAGGGGGAGCTCCAGCACGAAGCGGGCGCCGCGCGGGGCGTGGGCGACCCGCAGGGTGCCGCCGTGCCGCGTGGCGATGTCCGCGGCGATGGCCAGGCCCAGGCCGCTGCCGCCGGAGTCCCGGCTGCGGGCCTCGTCGAGCCGGGTGAACGGCTCGAAGATCCGCTCGCGGTCTTCCGGCGGCACGCCCGGGCCGTCGTCCCGGACCTCCAGGACGCAGCCGTGCGCGGTCCGCCGCGCGGACAGCACCACCTCGGCGGACGCGTGCCGCCGGGCGTTGTCCAGCAGGTTGCGCACCAGCCGGTGCAGCCGGATGCGGCTGCCGCGCACCGGCACCGCCTCGGGCGCGTCCACCCGCAGGGCGAGCCGGGCGCCGAGGCCGGGGCGGTACTGGTCGGCGAGCTCGCGCAGCACGGCGGACAGGTCGACGGTGGTGAGCCGGCCGGCCGTCGCCGGGTGCGCGCCCCGGGCCAGGAACAGCAGGTCCTCGGTGAGCTGCTGGAGCCGCTCGACCGAGGTGAGCGCCTCCCGGGTGGTGGCCGGCCAGTCGGTGCGGTCGGGGTGCGCCAGCGACACCTCCAGATTGGTGCGCAGCGCGGCGATCGGGCTGCGCAGCTCGTGCGAGGCGTCCGCGACGAAGCGCTGCTGCTGCACGGCCGAGCGTTCCAGCCGGTCCAGGGTGGCGTTGGTGGTCCGGGCCATCCGGGTGAGCTCGTCGCCGGCGGGCGGCACCGGGACGCGGCGGTCCAGCCGGTGCTCGCCGATCTCGGCCAGTTCGGCGCGGATCGCCTCCACCGGGCGCAGCGCCCGGCTGGTCGCCGCCCAGGCCGTCAGCGCGACCAGCAGCGCGGCGGCCGGCACGCCCACCTGCAGCACCGGGTCGATGGTGTGCAGCGAGGCCTCGGCGGCGAACGGGGTGGCCAGCACGTACACCGTGAACGGGCCGACCACCGGCTTGACCGGCTGGCCGTTCTCGTCGTTCTGCCGCAGCAGCGGGCTCCAGCTGCCCAGCGCGGTGAAGGTGCGCCCCGAGTAGCGGTTGGCGGCGGCCTCCCCGGCCGGGCCGATGGCGACCCGCTGGACCGACTGCCAGTCGTCCGGCGCGAGCTTCGGTACGGCGGCGGGCGGGTCCCCGGCCAGGTGCTGGGTGGTCAGCGGGCCGCCCATGGTCAGCACCCGGCCGTCGCTGTCCAGCACGAGGTACGGCAGCCGCCCGTAGTCCGCCAGCTGCTGGCCGTGCTTGTAGCCGCTGCTGATCTCGCGGGCCTGGGCCTGGGCGTCCGCCTCGGCCGCCTCCAGCTGGGCGTCGTACATGTGGCCGCGCAGCCACCAGGCGCCGACGCCGAGCAGCAGCAGCGCGGCCAGGCCGGCCGCCAGCGAGGTGCGCAGCCGGGTGGAGAGCCTGCCGGGCACCGGTCAGGCCTCCAGCCGGTAGCCGACGCCGCGCACGGTGGTGATCGAACGGACGCCGAACGGCGCGTCCACCTTGCGGCGCAGCATGCTGACGTACACCTCGACGATGGACTCCTCGCCGTCGAAGGCGATGTCCCACACCTCGTCGACGATCCGGCGCTTGGACAGCACCTCGCCGGGGTGCTCGGCCAGGCAGCGCAGGACGGCGAACTCCCGCTCGGTGAGGGTGATCTCGGCGCCGCCCCGGCCGCAGCGGCGGCCCGCAGGGTCCAGCCAGAGGTCGCCGACCCGCAGCAGCGGGCCCGGCGTCTGGCTGCGGCGGATCAGCGCGCGCAGCCGGGCCAGGAAGACCAGGTAGGAGAACGGCTTGGTGAGGTAGTCGTCGGCGCCGGTGTCCAGGCCCTCGGCCTCGTCGTACTCGCCGTCCTTGGCGGTCAGCATCAGGATCGGGGTGGTGACGCCGTCGGCGCGCAGTGCCTCGCACACCTTGTAGCCGTTCAGGCCGGGCAGCATGATGTCGAGCACGATCGCCCGGTAGGCGTGCCGCTGGGCCAGCCGCAGGCCGGTGAGGCCGTCCGGGGCGAGGTCGACGGTGTAGCCCTCGACCTCCAGGCCGCGCCGTACGGCCGCCGCGACCTGGGCGTCGTCCTCCACCACCAGAATCTCCATGCGGATCAGGATGCCACCGGCGCCGGATCCGTTCCTTAAGCCGTCTTCAGCTTTCTCAGCCCCGCTTCAGGGGCGCGGGTGCATGCTCTCGCCGTTTCCGCCGATCAGTTCGAGTCGGTGCCTGACACGGGAGGTGCCGGCGGATGACCGTACTGGAGGGTCCTCCGTTGCCCCGCCCTCCGCTGCCCGGTCCGCCGCGGCCCGCCCGCCACCGGCGGCCGCGCCGCACGCCGCCGCCCAGCCTGGTGATGGCGGCCGGGACGGTGGTCTCCCGGGCCACCGGCTTCGTCCGCTCGGCGCTGCTGGTGGCGGTCCTCGGCTCGGGGCTGCTCGCGGACGGGTACAACGTGGCCAACACGGTGCCCAATCTGCTGTTCGTGCTGCTGATCGGCGGCGCGCTGAACACCGCGCTGGTGCCCCACCTGGTGCGCGCCGCCAAGGAGTCGGCGGACGGCGGGGCGGCGCACGTCGACCGGCTGGTGACGGTGCTGGTGGTCACCCTGCTGGTGCTGACGGCGGTGGTGGTGCCGGGCGCGCCGTACCTCGTGCGGGCCTACACCGCTTACGGCGGTGCGCAGTTGGACCGGACGGTGCTGCTGGCGTACCTGTGCCTGCCGCAGGTGTTCTTCTACGGGCTGTTCACCGTGCTCGGCCAACTCCTCAACGCCCGGCAGCGGTTCGCGCCGATGGCCTGGGCGCCGGTGCTCAACAACCTGGTGGTGATCGGGGTGTTCGCCGGGTACCTCGGCCAACGGTCCTTCTCCACGGCCGACGTGACCGTGCTCGGGGCCGGTACGACGGCCGGGGTGGTGGCGCAGAGCCTGGTGCTGCTGCCCTGCCTGCGGGCCGCCGGCGTGCGGCCCCGGCCGCGCTGGGACTGGCGGCAGGCCGGGCTCGGCGAGCCGCTGCGGGCCGCCGGGTGGACGCTGCTGCTGGTGCTCGGCGACCAGGTGGGCTACTGGGTGGTGACCCGGCTGTCGACCTCCGTCGGCGCGCGGGCCGCCGAGGCCGGGCTGCCGGGCGTCGGGTACACCGCGTACAGCAGCGCGTACCTGCTGTGGATCGTGCCGCACGGGGTGGTCACGGTGTCGGTGGTGACGGCGGTCGTTCCCGCGCTCACCGCCGCCGCCGACTCCCCGCGGGCCGTCCGCGCGCTGCTCGCCCGCACCGTCCGCACCATCGCGGTGGTCACCGTCCCGGCGGCCTGCGCGTTCGCGGTCCTCGCACCGCAGCTCTGCGCGCTCGCCTTCGGACACGGGAGCACCGGCGCCGACGACGTGCGGGCCATCGCCGGGATGCTGACCGCCTTCGCGCCCGGCCTGGTCCTGTACTCCGCCGGCTACGCGCTGACCCGCGTCTTCTACGCGCTCGGCGACAGCCGTACGCCCTTCCTGCTCAACCTGCTGCCGGTCGCCGCCACGGCGCTGGGGGCGGTGCTCTGCCACCGGCTGCTGCCGCTGCGCTGGGCCGTCACCGGGATGGCCGGCTGCTACGGGGCGTCGTTCCTGCTCACCTGCGCGGCCGCCGCCCTGCTGCTGCGCCGGCGGCTCGGGCCGCTGCGGGTCCTGGGAGCCCACGGGAAGCCGCTGCTGGCGGCCCTGCCGGCCGCCGCGGGCGCCTGGTGGGCCACCCGGTACGGCCTCCTGCCGGCCGCCGCCGCCCTCGCCGTCGGCTACCTCCTGCTCGCCCACCTCCTCCGGATCGAAGAACTGTCCGTCCTCACCACACGATTGCGCAGGCGCCCATGACCCTCCTCCCCAGCGACGTCGCCCGGGTCCTCGACTTCCTCCTCCCCGAGGGCCACCCCCTGCGCGCCCAGGTCCCGCACCTGCGCGTCGAGTCCCGCTGCCGGTGCGGCTGCAGCACCGCCCTGTTCGCCGGCGTCCAGGACGGCGCCCGCTCGGAGGTGGTCGCCGAGGCGGCGATCGGCTCCGACGGCGAGATCCTGCTCTTCGCCGAGGACGGCCGGCTCTCCTGGCTGGAGGTCTGCTCCTGGACCGACCCCAAGCTCACCCTCGTCGACGCCGCCCGCTACCTCGGCGGGGAACCCGGGCGGCCGGAGTGAGCGTCGTACCGGGCATGCCCACCGTTCTCATCCTCGGCTTCGACCCGCACACCGTCCCCGGCGTGGACGGCGACGCGGTGCGGGCCCTCCTCGACGCCGAACTCGCCCGCTTCACCGAGCACGGCATCGACGCCGCCGTGACCCTGGTCGCCCCCGACGACACCGCCGAACCCGCCGTCGTGGCGGCCCTCGCCGGGCGCCGCTGGGACGTCGTCGTCATCGGCGGCGGCATCCGCAAGCCCGAACCGGCGCTGCCGTTCTTCGAGGCGGTCGTCAACCTGGTCCGCCGTCACGCCCCGCAGGCGGCCGTCGCCTTCAACACCAGCCCCGCCGACAGCGTCGAGGCCGCCCGCCGCTGGCTGCCGTAGCGGGGCGCCGGCCCGGCCTTCAGCCCGCGCCGGGCCCGCGCCGGGCCCGCGCTCAGCCGAGGTCGCCCAGGGGGCGGCGGTAGGCGAGGGCGGGGCGGTCGGCGAGGAGGAACCGGTGGCTGAGCGCGAAGCCGTTGCGGGCGAGGACGGCCTGGGAGGCGGGGTTGTCGACGGTGGTGACGGCGGTCAGGACGGTCAGGCCGTAGGCGGTGGCCGCGAGGCGGCAGGCCTCGGCGACGGCGGCCTTCGCGACGCCGCGGCCGGCGGCCGACTCGGCGATCCGGTAGCCGAGTTCGGCGCTGCCGTCGGCGAGGTCGACGAGGTTGGCGCGGCCGACCAGCCCGCCGGCCGCGTCGAGCACCACGTGGAACCGGCAGGTGCCCTCGGCCTGTTCGGCGAGGAGGGCGGCGTGGCGGTCCGCGAAGCCGGCGAAGTAGGCGTCGCCGCGGTCCGGGATGCTGCGGGCGAAGTACGCGCGGTTGGCGCGTTCGAAGGCCAGCAGGGCCTCGGCGTGGTCGGGGCGCAGGGGTTCCAGGGTGATCATTGCGCCAGTCTGGCCCGCAGCGCCCCGGTGAACCACCGGAATACCCCGGTGAGGCTCTCCGGGACGGGCCAGCCGTTGATGACCGCCAGCAGCTGCCAGTAGCGCTCGGCGCGCGGGTCGTCGGCGCTCTCCAGGCGGTCGAGCAGCCAGCGCCGCAACCCGGCGTCGTCGGGGCGGCCGAAGGTCTCGGCGTAGGCGGCGGTGAGGGCGTCGAGGACGGGGTCGGCCGCGGGGGAGGCGGGGTCGGTGCCGGCGGCCAGTGCCGCACCGACCAGGGACCGTACGGTCTCGGTGAGCGCGTGGTGCAGCCCGCCGCGGTCGCCCTCGGCCCGTTCGGCGGCCTGCTGTTCGGCCATCCGCCGGACGGCCGCGCGGAAGTCCGGGTCCTGGACGAGTTCGCCGAGTTCGACCCAGGCCTCGACCTGCTCCGTCCGCGGCTCGTCCGGCAGTTCGGGCATGGCGGAGCGCATCATGGCGACGAACTCGGGGTTGGCGTCCAGGCCGCCGAAGGCCTCGTCGACGAAGTCGTGGACCAGGCGCCGGCGTTCGGCGTCGGAGAGTTTGGCGAGCTTGTGCATGAGTCCCATCTCCTCGGGTGTGGAAGCGCGTTGGGCGACGGCGAGCAGCACGGCCCGGCGCAGCCGGAGGGTGCGGATCTGCACCTCCAGCGCCTCGGCGTGTGCGGCGGCCACCTCGTGCAGCGGGGCCTCCCGTTCCAGCACCCGGCGGATCGCGGGCAGGTCGAGCCCGAGTTCGCGCAGGGTGCGGACGAGGTCCAGCCGGGCGAGGGCGTGCACGTCGTACAGCCGGTAGCCGGCGGCGCTGCGCCCGGTGGGCGGGACGAGGCCGGTGTCGGCGTAGAACCGGATGGTCTTGACGGTGAGTCCGGTGCGCCGGGCGAGGTCGCCGATCGGGTAGAGCGTTTCGCTGCCGTCCATGGGGACCACTCTGGACTCTCCCCTTACCGGAGACGCAAGCCCGCGGCCCTCTAAGGTCGTGGCCATGAACGACACTGACAACGGGGCCTCGATCCGCGTGCTGCTCGCCGAGGACCAGGGGATGGTCCGGGAGGCGCTGGCCGCGCTGCTCGGGCTGGAGGGGGACATCGACGTCGTCGCGCAGGTCGGCCGCGGGGACGAGGTGGTGGCGGCGGTGCTCGCGAACGACGTGCAGGTCGCCGTGCTGGACATCGAGATGCCGGGGATGACGGGTATCGAGGCGGCCGCCGAGCTGCGCGACCGGGCGCCCCGGACCAAGGTGGTCATCGCGACGACCTTCGGCCGGCCCGGCTACCTGCGCCGGGCGATGGAGTCGGGCGCGGACGCGTTCCTGGTGAAGGACGCGCCGGCCGCCGAGCTGGCGGAGGCGATCCGCCGGGTGCTGCGCGGCGAGCGGGTGATCGACCCGGTGCTGGCCGCCGCCGCGCTGGCCGAGGGCGCCAACCCGCTGACCCCGCGTGAGCGGGACGTGCTGGGCGCGGCGGCCGACGGCGCGGTGAACGCGGACATCGCCCGGCGGCTGCACCTCTCCGAGGGGACGGTGCGCAACTACCTGTCGATGGCGATCCAGAAGACCGAGGCCCGCAACCGCACCGAGGCGGTCCGGATCGCCCGGGAGAAGGGCTGGCTGTAGGGCCCGTCTTCAAGCCCCCGGCGTCGGCCCGCAGACGGGGGTCAGTTGAGCCGGTGCCGGGCCGCCCGGGCCTCCTGCCGGACCTTGGCGGCGGTGTCCGGGTCGAAGGCGTCGAGGATCTGCGCGTAGGCGTCCATCTCCGCCGAGCCGCCGAGGAAGTCCCCGGTGCGGACGAGGAGTTCGGCCCGTTCCAGGCGCAGCTGGGCCGGGTGTCGGGGCAGCAGCAGGGCGAGTTCGGTGGCCCAGAGCTGGGTGCGGGCGTGCTCGGGGCGGTCGGCGGCCCAGAGCCGGATGTTGCCGAGCACCCGCAGCACGACCTCCAGCGGCTGGGCCGGGGTGAGCAGGGCGGGGGTGAACTCCGCCCCGGCGGCGGCGACCAGCCGTTCGACGTCCGCCGGGTCGAGCAGCCGCCCGCCGTGGAACGGGTCGGCCAGGACGTAGTCCTCGCCGCCGGCCGGGCCGCCCACCGCGACGATGAAGTGGCCGGGCAGCGCGATGCCGTGGACGGTCAGCCCGGCCCGCCGGCCGACCGCCATCCACACCAGGGAGAGCGTGATCGGCAGCCCGCGCCGGCGCCGCAGCACCTCGGGCAGCAGCGAGGACTCCAGCCGCCGGTAGTCCGACTGCCGCCCGTGGAAGCGCTCCCGCCCGCCGAGCACCGCGGCGAGCAGGGCGGCGGTCTCCTCCGGCCCGGTCGGCGCCCGCTCGGCGACGGCCGTCCGGACCGCCGCCGCGTGCCGCTCGAACGCGGCCTCGCAGGCGGCGAGCAGCGCGTCCACGCCCGGCGGTTCGCCGGGGTCGCCGGGGTCGGGCACCATGCCGTGCTCGGCGGCGGCGAGCAGGCACAGCAGCACCGGGTCGGGCTGCTCGGCGCGGGCGGCGGTCCGGAAGCGGTCTCTGCTCTGCTCGGTCACGGTGACGGCGACGGCTTTCGTACGGCGGACGGACAAGGCGGCGGACGGACGATCGGGCGGGCGATCGGACGAACGGACGGACGGTACGGCCTGGCGGCTACCCCTGGGGGAGGAGCGCGTAGTGGTAAGTGTGACTGGTCGTGAAGCCGAGTCCGTCATAGAGCGCGATCGCCCCCGCGTTCTCCGCCTCGACCTGGAGGTAGCCGCCGCTCGCCCCCTCCTCGGCCGCGCGCGAGGCGAGCACCGCCATGACCGTCGTCGCCAGTCCGGCCCGCCGGGCGTACGGCTGGACCTCGATCGCGCCGAAGCAGGCCCAGGCGCCCTCGATGACGCAGCGTCCGATCGCCGGCGGCGGCTGCCCGGGGGCGCCCGGCACGGTGGCGAACCAGACCGAGGGCCCGCCGTGCAGCACCCGCCGGGCCGCCTCCTCCACCGCCGGGTCGCCGCTCACCCGCCGGTACACCGACAGCCACCGGTCGTCCGCGGTCCGCGCGAGGCGCACCCTGTCGTGCCCGGCGCCGGCCCGGGCGAGCCCGGCCAGCGGGGCGGTGCGGACCAGGGTGGGCGCGTACCCGGCGCCGAGCCGGTCGAGTTCGGCGACCAGCGCCGGGGGCGAGCCGGGGGAGATCACCTCGACGTACGCGGGCAGTCCGCGCGCCGCGTACCAGGCGCGGACGGCCGCCAGCGCCCGGGGCAGCGGCAGTCCCGGGTCCCCGAGCGCCTGGACGGAGTTGGCCCGCCGGGTGAACCCGGCGGCGGCGCGCAGCGTCCACTCGCCGAGCGGCTCCTGCTCGACGGCCGGCCAGCCGCGGCCCGCGATCCGCTGCAGTTCGACCGGCTCTGTGACCGGCAACGGGACGCGCCGGGCCGGGAACGGCGGCACGGTCTTGCCTGCGACCAGCAGCTTCTCCGGCAAGAACACCGGATCGCCGGTTCGAGGGGCGATCGTCAACCCATGATCGTCCCACGATGTGAGCACGCCGATCGAATCCCGGAACACCGGCCGGTCGTCCACGAACTCCGCGAGGCGGCGGACGGACACGCGTCGTCCCACGTCAGAGCGGTCTATCCGGACTTCCGGACGGTCGCCGACCGGGTCGTGCGTCGCCATCTGGCCACCTCCTGTGCATTTGCGGTCTCCGACCCGCGATACTAGGGGCGGGCATCGACGACGCCGCGCTCACCGCGCACGGCAGCAGAACAGAACGGGCCACCAGGCCCTTCCGAGGAGGAACGACAGCGTGACCTACGTCATCGCGCAGCCTTGTGTCGACGTGAAGGACAAGGCGTGCATCGAAGAGTGCCCGGTTGACTGCATCTACGAGGGCGAGCGATCGCTCTACATCCACCCGGATGAGTGTGTCGACTGTGGCGCGTGCGAGCCGGTCTGCCCGGTCGAGGCGATCTTCTACGAGGACGACACTCCGGAGGAGTGGAAGGACTACTACAAGGCGAACGTCGAGTTCTTCGACGACCTGGGTTCCCCCGGCGGCGCCTCCAAGCTCGGTCTGATCGAGCGTGACCACCCGTTCATCGCCGCTCTGCCGCCGCAGAACGCCGACCACTGACGATCGGTGGCACAACAGCTGTGAGTACCAACAGCACGCGCGCGCCGTTCCCGGGTCACCCGGGGGCGGCGCGCCGCGTTTCGGACAAGCTCCCCGTCTTCCCCTGGGACAAGCTGGAGCCGTACAAGGCGACCGCCCTGGCCCACCCCGGCGGGCTCTGCGACTTCTCCGTCGGCACCCCGGTGGACCCGGTCCCCGAGGTGATCCAGAAGGCGCTGGCCGCGCACACCGACACCCCCGGCTACCCGACCGTCTGGGGCCCGCTGGAGCTGCGCGAGGCGATCGCCGGCTGGCTGCACCGCCGCCTCGGCGCGGAGACCGGCCCGCAGGCCGTGCTCCCGACCGTCGGCTCCAAGGAGCTGGTGGCCTGGCTGCCGACCCAGCTCGGCCTCGGCCCCGGCGACCAGGTCGCCTACCCGCGCCTGGCCTACCCGACCTACGAGGTGGGCGCCCGGCTGTGCGGCGCCGAGCCGGTCGAGTACGACTCGGTGGACGAGCTGGACGGCTCCCGGGTGCGCCTGCTCTGGGTGAACTCGCCGTCCAACCCGACCGGCCGGGTGCTGGGCGCGGACGAGCTGCGCCGGGCCGTCGAGTGGGCCAGGGAGCACGGGGCGCTGCTGGTCAGCGACGAGTGCTACCTGGAGCTGGGCTGGGAGGCCGAGCCGGTCTCCGTCCTGCACCCGGACGTCTGCGGCGACGGCCACGAGGGCCTGCTGGCCGTCCACTCGCTCTCCAAGCGCTCCAACCTGGCCGGCTACCGCGCCTCCTTCGTGGCGGGCGACCCGGTGGTGGTCAGGGAGCTGCTGGAGGTGCGCAAGCACGGCGGCATGATCGTGCCGGCGCCGGTCCAGGCGGCGACGGTCGCCGCGCTCGCGGACGACGCCCACGTGGCCGAGCAGCGCGAGCGGTACGCGGCCCGGCGCTCGGCGCTGCGGGCGGCGCTGGAGGCGTACGGCTTCCGGATCGAGCACTCCGAGGCGAGCCTCTACCTGTGGGCGACCCAGGACCGCCCGTGCTGGGAGACCGTGGCCGAACTGGCCGGGCTGGGCATCCTGGTGGCGCCCGGCGACTTCTACGGGCCGGCCGGCGACCGCTTCGTGCGGGTCGCGTTCACGGCGACCGACGAGCGGGTCGCCGCGGCCGTGGAGCGGCTGGGCGCGGCGAGCTGACCGCGACCGCGCCGAGCTCGGCGCGCCGACCGTAGCGGGCGACCGTACGGCGAAGGGGGCCGGTGTCACGGACACCGGCCCCCTTCGGGGTTCTCCCCGAGCCGGGGGTTGTGCGGCGGCGGGGGTTACAGCGGCAGGCCGCTGAGGCTGCCGCCGCTCAGGTTGCCGCCGCCCAGGCCGCCCAGCAGGCCGCCGAGCGGGCCGAGCGCGCCGGTGAGGCCGGACAGCGGGCTGTTCGCGCCGAGGTCGGCACCGCCGAGGCGGTTGGCCGACCCGTGCTCGGCCAGGCCGAGCACGTCGGTGGCGGGCAGGTCGGCGGGCAGGGCGTGCTCGACCGAGCCGAGCGGCAGCGCGCGCTGCACCGCGCCGACCGGCAGCGCGTCGGCGACGGCGGTGCCGCCGGGGACGGCGCCGGTGAGCGTCTCGGCGCCGGGCACGGCCTGGGTGACCGAGCCCGTCTGGGTGAGTCCGCCGAGCGGGCCGGTGCCGGCGGTGGCGCTGCGGGTCTCCGCGCTCTTGCCGGTGACGGCCTCGCCGAGCTTGCCGGCCAGGGACGAGGCGACCTTCGGGGTGACCGAGGAGAGCTGGCCCGCGGTCGCCGCGGTCTGGTCGACCGGGGCGGTCAGCGAGCCGGCCTTCTCGTTGGCCTCGGGCAGCTGCTGGGCGACGATGTTTCCGGCGGCGTCGGCGGAGGCCGGTACGCCGGCGGCGACGGTGGCCGCACCCGTGGTCCCGGCGGCCTGGCCGAGCTGGTGGGTGGTGTGCTGGAGGGTGGAACCGGTGTCGGTGTTGGCCAGCTGGCCCAGCGGTGCCGCGAGGTCGCTCTTGGGCAGCAGGGCGTCCCCGCCCAGGGCGGACGCGGAGCCGGCCGCGAGAAGCGGGGTCGCTCCGGCGGCCACGACGAGCGCGGCCTGGGCGATCCGGCGCGTGAGGGGGTGAGACATGGGGCTCCTCGAAGGGGTCTGGGTCCGTCCCGTCCGCCAAAGGACCGGGCGTGGACGACCGGGCGGACGACGTTGTTACCGCTTGAGAAGCCAGAAGGTTTCGGCCGACGCAAGGAATCTTCCTGGCCGACCATCGGATCGTACGACCACAACAGCGCTGCCCGACCGGCCCGGTCGGACGCCGTCGAACCGCCCCGGTCAAGGGGAGTGACGGTTCTCCAACCGGGTTCGCCGGAGCGGCCGGCCGGTCCATCGGGGTTGACCGGAATCACCCGTCCGGCGGCAACCCGAACACCAGTGCGTCAACTCTTGTCGGCCGGGGCCAGCGTGACCTGGACGAGCTTGGTCGAGGTGCCCGAGGTCTGGTTCTGCCAGCCGTCCTCGGACTTGGACTTGCGCCAGATCTTCCCGTCGTAGGCGACCGTCGCGATGCCCAGCTGCTGGGCCTGGGCGACCGCCCAGTGGGCGACCTCCCAGCCGCTCGCCCGCTCGGCGCTCACCCCGCCGTCCGCCGCCCCCGCGTCCGGCGAGGAGGTCAGGGCGGCGGTGGCCGGGTCCGGGGTCAGCGAGACGGCGTTCTCGGCGCCCTTGATGGTCGAGGTGTAGCCGGTCGCCGGGGTCACCGTGCGGCCGAACTCCCGGCGCACCCGGTCGGACAGCACCTGGGCCCGGTCCGGCGCGGCGGCCGGGGCCGCGGTGGCGCCCGGGGTGGCGCCCGGCGCGGCCGAGGCGGAGTCCGCCGGGTCCGGCTTGGCGTAGTCGTGCACCACGCAGGAGAACGAGGCGGGCTCCCGGCCGGCCAGCGCCGAGGTGAGCAGGGTCGCCTTGGTCTCGTGCTTGGCGTAGGCCTGCGGGTAACCGCTCTTCTGCACCGTCTGCGCGGCGTCGGTCAGCGGCATCCGGGTGTAGCCCGGGACCTTGACCAGGCCGTCCAGGAACTTGTTGGTCGCGTACACCGGGTCCGAGATCTGCGCCGGGGTGCCCCAGCCCATCGACGGCCGCTGCTGGAAGAGGCCGATCGAGTCCCGGTCGCCGCCCGCGAGGTTGCGCAGCTTGGACTCCTGCATGGCGGTCGCCAGCGAGATCGTGGTGGCCCGGTCCGGCAGCCCGCGCGAACGCGCCACCGCGGCGATCGTCGCGGCGTTGGCGGCCTGCGGCAGCTCCAGCGTGCCGTTCCCGGCCGCCGTCTTCACCGAGCACTCCTCGGACGCGCCGGGCTTGAAACCGAACCACCAGATCCCGACCACGGCCAGGCCGGCGACCATGGCCAGGCCGAGCAGCCCGACGATCACCATCAGCAGGGCGCGAAGCGGCCCGCGGCGGCGAGTGGGCTCCTCTTCGTCGCCCAGCTCTTCGCTGCTCCTTCTCCTGGCCACCGTCGCCCCTCTCGCGCCTGCACCTTGATCCGACACCGTACCCACTCGGACGGATGTGCGGCGCCTTCCGGTTGCCGTCACCCGCCTCCGACCGGACCGGGCCGCGGATTAGGCTGGCTCCCATGAGCAGCTCGAACCCGACGCCCCTGGACCTCACTCTCGACGGCGGCACGCTGACCGCCCGGCTCGTCGACATCCCCTCGGTGAGCGGCGACGAGCAGGCGCTCGCCGACGCCATCGAGACCGCGCTGCGCGGCTACCCGCACCTCACCGTGGACCGCCACGGCAACAACGTGGTGGCCCGGACGAACCTGGGCCGGGCCGAGCGCGTCGTCCTGGCCGGCCACCTGGACACCGTGCCGATCGCCGACAACCTCCCCTCGTGGGTCGAGGGCGACCTGCTCCACGGCTGCGGCACCACGGACATGAAGTCCGGCGTGGCCGTGCAGCTGCGCCTCGCCGCCACGGTGCCCGAGCCCAACCGCGACCTCACCTTCGTCTTCTACGACTGCGAGGAGGTGGAGGCCTCCCGCAACGGCCTCGGCCACCTGGCCAAGGACCACCCGGAGTGGCTGGCCGGCGACTTCGCGGTGCTGATGGAGCCCAGCGGCGGCATGGTCGAGGGCGGCTGCCAGGGCACCCTGCGGGCGCAGGTGCGGCTGACCGGCGTGCGCGCCCACTCGGCCCGCAGCTGGCTCGGGGACAACGCCATCCACCACGCCGCCGAGGTGCTCACCCGGCTGGAGGACTACCAGCCGCGCCGGGTGGAGATCGACGGCCTGGAGTACCGCGAGGGCCTGAACGCGGTCCGGGTCGACGGCGGCGTGGCCGGCAACGTGATCCCGGACGAGTGCGTCGTCACGGTCAACTTCCGCTACGCGCCGGACCGCGACGAGGTGGACGCGGAGAAGCACGTGCGCGAGGTCTTCGACGGCTTCGAGCTGACCGTCACCGACTTCGCCGTGGGCGCCCTGCCCGGGCTCTCCCAGCCGGCCGCCCAGGCCTTCCTGGAGGCCACCGGCGGCCAGGCCCGGGCCAAGTTCGGCTGGACCGACGTCGCCCGGTTCAGCGCGCTCGGCGTCCCGGCGGTCAACTACGGCCCCGGCGACCCGAACCTGGCGCACAAGCGCGAGGAGTACTGCTCGCTGAGCGCCATCGCCGAGGTCGAGGACCGGATGCGCGCCTGGCTGACCAGCTGAGCCGACGCCGGCGACGCTCGTCCGATCAGCAGTCGAACGCCACCTTCCGGATGCTCAACCGACCTTCCCCCGTTGCCTGAAAACGGGGGAGGGCGGGCGTAGGGTTTCGTCATGACAGGCACAGGAGACGAGAAGCACTACGGCCACGGCCCCGAGCAGGTCGGTGCGCCGCGGAAGAAGAAGGCCTGGCCCGAGAAGCAGAAGGGCCCGGTGCTGGTGCGCCGGGACCAGGTCGGTACGAGCACCACGGACCAGCGCCTGCTGGACACCACCGGTCCGACCGACTGGCTGCACACCGACCCGTGGCGGGTCCTGCGGATCACCTCGGAGTTCGTCGAGGGCTTCGGCGCCCTCGCCGAACTCCCTCCCGCGATCAGTGTCTTCGGCTCCGCCCGGACCCCGGTCGACTCGCCCGAGTACCAGGCGGGCGTGGCCATCGGCCGGGCCCTCGCCGAGGCCGGCTACGCGGTGATCACCGGCGGCGGCCCGGGCGCGATGGAGGCCGCCAACCGCGGCGCCTCCGAGGCGGGCGGCCTCAGCGTCGGGCTCGGCATCGAGCTGCCCTTCGAGCAGGGCCTCAACGAGTTCGTCGACCTCGGGCTGAACTTCCGCTACTTCTTCGTCCGCAAGACGATGTTCGTGAAGTACGCGCAGGGCTTCGTGGTCCTGCCCGGCGGCCTCGGCACGCTGGACGAGCTGTTCGAGGCGCTCACCCTGGTGCAGACGAAGAAGGTCACCCGCTTCCCGGTGATCCTCTACGGCAGCGCCTACTGGGGCGGCCTCTACGAGTGGCTGAAGGACACCCTGGTCGCGCAGGGCAAGGCGGCCCCGCACGACCTGGAGCTGTTCCACATCACCGACGAGATCGACGAGGTCATGAAGATCCTCGCCGACGCCCGCCGGCCCGCGAACGAGATCTAGCGCGAGCGAGCCGAAGGGTCGCGCCGGTGCCGAAAGCGAGGAGCGACAAGCGAGGGACGAGCGCCGGAGCGACGAACGTCGGCACCGGGTCCGAGCGCCCCGGAGGCGAGCCGAGCGCCGACAGGAGGGTTCACGCCAGCCCCCGGCGGGCGACCGCCGGGGGGCGGGTGCCCCGGATCGAGGCGACCATGTCCAGCACCTGGCGGGTCTCCGCGACCTGGTGCACCCGGTAGACCCGCGCGCCCAGCCAGGCCGAGACGGCGGTGGTGGCCAGGGTGCCGAGCAGCCGCTCGTTCACCGGCCGGTCCAGGGTCTCGCCGACGAAGTCCTTGTTGGAGAGCGAGACCAGCACCGGGAAGCCGGTCGCGGTCATCTCCGGCAGCCGCCGGGTGGCCTCCAGCGAGTGCCGGGTGTTCTTGCCGAAGTCGTGCCCAGGGTCGATGACCACCGCGTCCCGCCGCACGCCCAGCTCCACCGCGCGCTCGGCGAGCCCCACGGTCACCCGCAGGATGTCCGCCATCACGTCCTCGTACCCGACCCGGTGCGGCCGGGTACGGGGCTCGGCGCCGCCCGCGTGGGTGCAGACCAGCCCGGCGTCGTACCGGGCGGCCACCTCGGCGAGCCTCGGGTCCACGCCGCCCCAGGCGTCGTTCAGCAGGTCCGCGCCCACCTCGCAGACCGCCTCGCCGACCTCGTGCCGCCAGGTGTCCACGCTGATCACCGCCTCGGGGTGGCGCTTGCGCAGCTCGGCCACGAAGGGCACGGTGCGCCGCAGCTCCTCCTCGACCGTGACCTCGTCGCCGGGCCCGGCCTTCACCCCGCCGATGTCCAGGATCGCCGCGCCCTCGGCCATCGCGCGGTCCGCGGCGGCGAAGGCGGCCTCGTCGGCGAAGGTCGCGCCCTTGTCGAAGAACGAGTCCGGCGTCCGGTTGACGATCGCCATGATCACCAGCTCGTCGTCACCGAATTCCCGCGGTCCCAGGCGCAGTGCCACCGATGTCTCCTCCAGAGCTCCTGCGGGTGCGATGATGGCCCCCGGCCTCACTAAGGGACCATGCTGTCATGATCAGTGTGGTTGCCTGCCACCACATAGCGGACCGGCCGGGAGTTCGGGAGGACAGCTCGTGTTCTGGGTGATCGTGGTCGCCATGGCCGTGGTGGTCGGCGGTGCCGCCCTGGTGGCGCTCGGCGGGGGCGGCTCGATGCCGGAGGCGGCACCGGACCGGATCTCCGCGCGGCTGCCGCAGGACCGCCCGCTGGGCCGGGCGGACGTGGACGAGCTGCGCCTGCCGATGGCGCTGCGCGGCTACCGGATGGACGAGGTGGACGACGTCCTGGACCGCCTCGGCGCCGAACTCGCCTACCGCGACGCGCGGATCGCCGAGCTGGAGGCCGCCGCCCACCTGCGCGGCGCCGTCGAGGCGACCAGCGCCCCCGACCCGGCGGCCGAACCGCTGCCCGGCCTGGAGCAGTTCGCCCAGGTGGTCGAGCCGGCCGTGGTGCTCGCCAAGCAGCCGGCCGGGGAGCACGCCCCCGAGGACGCGAAGCCGGGGACGGAGAAGTGACCGACCCGACCGGGGGCGCGGTGCTCGGCGCGGACGGCCTGCGCCGCTGCGGCTGGGGCGACTCCACCGACGACTACCGGGTCTACCACGACACCGAGTGGGGCCGCCCGGTGCACGGCGACGACGCGCTGTTCGAGCGGGTCTGCCTGGAGGCCTTCCAGTCCGGCCTGTCCTGGCTGACCATCCTGCGCCGCCGCGAGGGCTTCCGGGCCGCGTTCGCGGGCTTCCGGATCGCCGAGGTCGCCGAGTTCGGCGAGGCGGACAAGGAGCGCCTGCTCGCCGACGCCGGCATCATCCGCAACCGGGCCAAGATCGAGGCGGCGATCGCCAACGCGCGGGTCGCCCGCGACCTGGCGGGCGGCCTGGACGCGCTGATCTGGCAGTTCGCCGCCGAACCGGGCCGGCCGGCCCCCCGCACGATGGGCGAGGTGCCGGCCGTCACGCCGGAGTCGACGGCGCTGGCGAAGGCGCTGAAGAAGGCGGGCTTCCGCTTCGTCGGCCCGACCACCGCGTACGCCCTGATGCAGGCCTGCGGGCTGGTCGACGACCACCTGGCGGACTGCCACGTCCGCACCGGCGCCAAGGGCTGACCGGCGGGTCCGGGCCGGCCGGCCCGGACCCGGACACCGGCCCTAGCGGCCCAGGTACGTCGGCTTCTCCTTGGCGATGAAGGCGCGCACCGCGATCCGGTGGTCCTCGCTGTCGCCGGCCAGCGTCTGCAACTCGTCCTCCTTGTCGAGGAGTTCGTCCAGCGAGTGGGAGGCGCCGTACGCCAGCGACTCCTTGATGGCGCCGTAGGCGACGGTCGGGCCCTCGGCCAGCTCACGGGCGAAGGCCCGTGCGGTGGCGGCGAGTTCCCCGGCCGGCACCACCCTGGTGGCCAGGCCCAGCTCGGCGGCCTCGGCGGCCTTGACCGTGCGGGGCAGCATCAGCAGCTCGGTGGCCCTGGCGTGCCCGACCAGCCGGGGCAGCGTCCAGGAGGCGCCCGAGTCGGCGGTCAGCCCGATCCCGGCGAAGGCGGTGTTGAAGCCGGCCCGGTCGGACAGGACGCGGAAGTCGCAGGCGAAGGCGAGCGAGGCGCCGGCCCCGGCCGCCACCCCGCCGACCGCGGCGACGGTCGGCTTGCGCATCCCGGCCAGCGCCCGCACCAGCGGGTTGTAGTGCTCGCCGACGGTCCGCAGCGCGCCCTCGCCGGTCTCCTCGGCCCGCTTCAGCATGGCCAGGTGCTCGTTCAGGTCCTGTCCGACGCAGAACGCCCGCTCGCCCGCTCCGGTGAGCAGGACGGCCCGCACCGCCGGGTCCGCGGCCGCGGCGGTCACGGCGTCGCGCAGCGCGACCTTGGTGGCGACGTCGAGCGCGTTCATCGCCTCCGGGCGGTTGATGGTGATGACGGCCAGGCCGCCGTCCAGCTCGTACAGCACGGAATCGGACATGGGTGAGGGCTCCCGGGATCGAGGCGTTGTCGGTCGTGTGTGTCAGGATGCCGGAGCACGCGGGGGCCTGGGGAGTGTGAGGTATCGCACCTTCGGGCGGTGTCCGCACCACCGCCACGCCGGGGCTTATGACGTGGTTTGCGGCGGTTGGGGGCGGTCCGGTCGTGGTTGCACCGAGAGTGATGTTGGTCATCAGCCCGTGGCATGCGGGATAATGGCTTCCGATCAATGCGTTCGATACCGGCGGTGGACGGACTGCCGGTGCGTAGCTGAGCGGTTGCAGGAAGGGGAACGAGCATGGCGGCCATGAAGCCGCGGACGGGTGACGGCCCGCTCGAAGTCACCAAAGAGGGACGGGGCATCATCATGCGCGTTCCGCTCGAAGGCGGCGGACGCCTTGTGGTGGAGCTCACGCCGGACGAGGCCCAGGCCCTCGGCGAGGCCCTGAAGAAGGCCTGCGGCTGACCGCAGCAGGTGCTCGCCATCTCCTGGAGATGTGCTGCCGGGCCCGGGTTCGACGTCATGTCGGCCCGGGTCCGCACGTTTTCCCGGGCCCGGGCCCGAAGGGGCGCCGGGCTCGGCGCGTGACGCTCAGCGCTTGACGTTCAGCGCTTGACGGCGCAGAGCAGCCCGTCCGACACCGGCAGCAGCGCCGGCAGCAGGGCCTCGCTCTCCCGCACGTCCCGGACCAGGTCCCGGACCGCGCCGGTCTGCGGGTCCTGGAGCTCCGGCTCGGCCAGCCGGCCCTCCTGGAAGACGCCCTCGAAGCAGACCATCCCGCCCGGCCGCAGCAGCCGCAGCGCCTCCCGCAGGTACTCGCAGGACTCGACCGGGTCGCCGTCGCAGAACACCAGGTCGTACTGGCCGTCGGCGAGCCGGGGCAGCACCTCCAGCGCCCGGCCCGGTATGAACCGGGAGCGGTTGGCCGCGAACCCGGCCGCCTGGTACGCCTCGCGGGCCAGCTGCTGGCGCACCGGCTCGGAGTCGACCGTGGTGAGCACGCCGTCCGGCCGCATTCCGCGCAGCAGGTAGACCCCGGACACCCCGGTGCCGGTGCCGATCTCGGCCACCGCCTTGGCGTCCAGCGCGGCGGCCAGCAGCCGCAGGCAGGCCCCGCCGCTCGGTCCGATCGCCCGTATCCCGGTCCGCGCGGACTGCGCCCGGGCGTAGGTCAGCACGGCGTCCTCGCTCACGTAGGTGTCGGCGAGGGCCGCGTGCGCGGGCCCGAACTCGCTGATGGCTGCCTCTTTCGGAGCCCCGGGCGAGGCCCGGTGCCGAAGGATGTCGATATTTCCTGGCACAGATTACTGGCCGACCGGGAACCGCGTACGGCGGCGGGCCGTTGTCAGGACGGACCGGGTGCGGAAGACCTCCCGGGCACTTTTATCCGGGCTTGACGGGTGAGGTGGATATGGTGGTGGCCCTGCTGGGCAGAAGAGCCGACCGAGGAGGTGTGGCCGAGGGCGACGTCCCTGTGCGGCGGCACTCCCGCGGCACCGCGTCAGCCCGTACGCCGAAGCCCGTGATGAACCAGCCTGCGCACTCCGACCTGGACCAGCCCGTGGCCGCGACGCCGGCCGGCGGCGCCACCGAGGCCCCCGCCCTCGCGACCTTCACCGAGGGTCCCGACGCGCAGACCTGGACTCCGCCCAGCTGGGAGGAGATCGTCGAGGCGCACAGCGCCCGCGTCTACCGGCTCGCCTACCGCCTGACGGGCAACCAGCACGACGCCGAGGACCTCACCCAGGAGGTCTTCGTCCGGGTGTTCCGTTCGCTGTCCACGTACACCCCCGGCACGTTCGAGGGCTGGCTGCACCGGATCACCACCAACCTCTTCCTGGACATGGTCCGCCGCCGCCAGCGCATCCGCTTCGACGCGCTCGGCGAGGACGCGGCCGAGCGGCTCGCCTCCCGCGAGCCGAGCCCGGCCCAGCACTTCAGCGACACCCACTTCGACGCCGACGTGCAGCAGGCGCTGGACACCCTGGCGCCGGAGTTCCGCGCCGCGGTGGTGCTCTGCGACATCGAGGGCCTGTCCTACGAGGAGATCGCCGCCACGCTGGGCGTCAAGCTCGGCACCGTCCGCAGCCGCATCCACCGCGGCCGCTCGCACCTGCGCGCCGCGCTCAAGCACCGCGCCCCCGGCTCGGCCCCCGGCCGGGAGCGCCGCGGCGGCTCGGAGGAGCCGGTGCCGGTCGGCGTCGGCGCGGTCGAGGCCGCGGTCGCGCCCGGTGGGCGCGGACGGAGGCGGTCGTGAGCGGAACCAGCCGGTCCGGTTCGGGTCGGTCGGACGCCTCCGACCGGTCCCCGAACCGACGGGGCTGGGCCCTGCCGGGCCGTCGCGGAGGCGACGAACCCGGTGAGCCCGTGCTGCCCGCGGTGGCACTGCCCGCGGACACGGCGCTGCACGCGCTTCCCGTCCGCCCCGCCGCACCCGCCGAGGACCACCACCTCGGCGAGCGCCTCTCCGCCTTCCTGGACGGCGAGCTCGGCCACGACTCGCGCGACCGCGTCCAGGCCCACCTGGCGACCTGCCCGCACTGCCTCGCCGAGGTCGACGAGGCCCGCGCCGTCAAGCACATGCTGACCCGCACCGGCACGCCCGGCCCGTCCTCCGCGCTGATGGCCCGCCTGATGGCCGTCGGCGGCCTTCCCGAGGACGCCCCGGCGGACGGCGACTGGCCGGCCGGCCGCGGCCGCCGCGATGACGACGACGACCTGCCCGGCGGCGGGGTCGCCGCCGCCGGGACGCTCGGCGGCAGCCGGCTCGACGGCGGCTCCTTCGGCCGCGGTGCCGGGGCCTCCTTCGGCGCCGGCGCGCTCGGCGCGGACACGCCGCTGCCCGGGGTCGACCCGCGCGCCTTCGGGCGCGGCGCGGTGCTGCGGCCGCTGATGGGCCGGCGCTCCGCCCGCCCCGAGCCCACCGCCGCCCCCGCCCGTCCGCAGTCCTCCGCGGCCGTCGTCCGCCCGCCCGCGCGGGGCCGCCGGCTGGTGTTCGCCGCCGCGGGCGCCTTCTCCGTCGCCGCGGTGACGCTCGGCGGTGTCGGCGGGCTCAGCACGCAGGGCGAGGAGCGCCACGGCACCACCGTCAGCCCGCCCGGCTCCGGCTCCGGACGCGGCGGCGGCCTCGTCCCGATGAACGCCCAGGTCCCGGTGGACTTCCCCGGCCGCCCGGTCGCCGCGACCCGCGACGCGACCCCGCCGGGCTCCCCGGAGCGCTACCCCGGGGGCGCCGTGGCACAGCGCCAGCAGACCCGCTAGAACAACCCTCGACGGACCCGGGACGCACGCTCGATCCCCCGTCCGGACGGCCTCGGCCACCGGCAGGTCTTTACCACGGCTTCATCCCAGCGTGGACCAGGGACTCGCCGGTGGCCATTACCCTGTAGGAACCGTCGTCCGACGAGCTAGGGAGCCAAAGGTGTTCAGCGACGTGAGCGGGCTGGAGGTGCTGACCCTCGTCGTGATGGCCATCATCATCTTCGGTCCGGACAAACTGCCGAAGCTGATCCAGGACACCATGAACGTCGTCCGGAAGATCCGTTCCTTCGCCGACAACGCGAAGGAGGACATCCGCAGCGAGCTGGGCCCCGATTTCCAGGACTTCGAGTTCGAGGACCTGAACCCCAAGACCTTCGTCCGCAAGCAGCTCATGGGCGGCGAGGAGGACCCGCTGGGCCTCAAGGGGATGAAGGACTCGCTGGACATCCGCTCCGTCCTGGACGACAAGCCCGCGGCCCCGGTCAACGGCCGCAGCGGCAGCGTCAGCTTCGAGAAGTCCGCGCCGGCCCCCGCCTCCGCCGGCGCCCCGCTGGCCCCCGGCGAGCGCCCCCCGTTCGACCCCGACGCCACCTGACCGACCCCGCGTACGGCGCCCCGGCGCCGCGCCACCGCCCCGCCCGGCCACCCGGCTGAGCGGGGCGGTGGCGTGTGCGCCGCTATTGTGCTGATTGCTCCCGCTGAGCCGTCCGTCACACCGCGCCCCGTCGCGGACCGGTAACGGCCCCGGGGAGCGCCGCGGTACGCCACCATGGGAGCGCGCCACGGCAGGCAAACGTGTGTTTGAGGAGGCCCGGGGATGGACGCGACGAGTCAGGCGGGAGGGGCGACGGCCACGGCCGGCGGCCCGGTGGTCGGCGGACAGGCGGGCCCGGCGGACCCGCTGGTGCCCTACCTGTCCGCAGACTTCCCCTGGTACGGGCTGGACGAGGGCTGGACCGGCCGTCGCTTCCTGGTGCAGGCCGGCGCCGGCCCCCGCACCGCGGGCAGCGTCGACTACGGCTCGCTCGGCCACGGCGAGGAGCCGGCCCAGCGGTACGAGCCGCGCGACGTGCGGAAGTTCGCCGTCGTGGTCACCGTGGCCCGCCGGGACAGCCGCCGCAGCGCCGACAACACCGGCACCCTGGAGGCGACCTCCGCCTCCTCCGCCGCCTGGCTGGCCGGCTCCGGCCTGCTCGCCGGCACCTGGCCCGGGCAGCTGGACCGGGCGCTGCGCCAGGACTGGCTGGACCAGCAGAGCAGCCTCGCCTGGGACCTCGCCGACGACCTGGCCGGCCCGGGCTGGTCCACCCTCAGCCTGCCGGTCAACGGCCTGCCGCAGCCCTTCCGCTACCGCGAGTCCGAGTACGGCTGGGTGCTGGCCGGCGAGGCCCCCGGCGTCCTGCTCGGCGCCTACGGCCGCGGCGTCAGCGCGTACGGCCTCGGCTTCTCCACCGTCCCGGACCTGACCGCCTACACCCGGCCGTAGGGCCCGCGGCGGTACGGCGAAGGGCCGGGTGGTCTGGTCCGACCACCCGGCCCTTCGTCGTCACCGTCTCAGAACTTGTTCCTGGGCGTCAGGCCCAGCGACATCCCGGACAGCCCGCGCTGGCGGCCGCCGAGCTTGCCGGCCACCGCGCGCAGGGCGACGCCGGCCGGGGAGTCGGGCGCGGCGAGCACGACCGGGCGGCCGTCGTCGCCGCCCTCGCGCAGCCGCACGTCGATCGGGATCGAGCCGAGCACCGGGACGGTCGCGCCGACGGTGCGGGTGAGCGCGTCCGCGACGGTCTGGCCGCCGCCGGTGCCGAAGACGTCGATCATCTCGTCGCAGTGCGGGCACGGCATGCCGGACATGTTCTCGATCACGCCGACGATCTTCTGGTGGGTCTGCACCGCGATGGTGCCGGCCCGCTCGGCCACCTCGGCGGCGGCCATCTGCGGGGTGGTGACGATCAGGATCTCCGCGTTGGGGACCAGCTGGGCCACCGAGATGGCGATGTCGCCGGTGCCGGGCGGCAGGTCCAGCAGCAGCACGTCCAGGTCGCCCCAGTACACGTCGGCGAGGAACTGCTGGAGCGCGCGGTGCAGCATCGGGCCGCGCCAGACCACCGGGGCGTTGCCCGGGGTGAACATGCCGATCGAGATGACCTTCACGCCGTTCGCCTGCGGCGGCATGATCATGTCCTGGACCTGGGTCGGCCGGCCCTCGACGCCCAGCATGCGCGGCACGCTGTGGCCGTAGATGTCGGCGTCCACCACGGCGACCTTCAGGCCGTCGGCGGCCATCGCGGCCGCCAGGTTGACGGTCACCGAGGACTTGCCGACGCCGCCCTTGCCGGAGGCGACGGCGTAGACCCGGGTCAGCGTGCCCGGCTTGGCGAACGGGATCTCCCGCTCGGGGGCGCCGCCGCGCAGCAGCTGGGACAGTTCCTTGCGCTGCTCGTCGCTCATCACGTCGAGCTCGACCTCGACGCCGGTCACGCCGGGGACCTTCCCGACCGCCTCGCGCACCCGGGTGACGATGGTGTCGCGCATCGGGCAGCCGGAGACCGTCAGGTAGACCGCGACGCTCACCACGCCGCCCTCGGCGATCCCGACCGATTTCACCATGCCGATCTCGGTGATCGGGCGGTTGATCTCCGGGTCGTTGACGGTCGCCAGCGCCTGGCGTACGGACTCCTCCGTGACGCCGGCCGCGACCTCTGTCTCGTTGGCCATGCCTTGATGGTACGGCGCCCGGCGAAGTCGTTAACCGGTCGGTAGCGTGCCGCGGGTCACAGCGGCTCGGGGGCTTCCCGGCGTTCGTCGATCTCCTTGAGCAGGGACTGGAGTTCGGACCGGATGCTGCCCAGTTCAGAAGTGATGAAGGCCCGGGTGGCGACCTCGCCGAGCCCGTGCCGGAGGGCCGCGACCTCGCGGGTCAGGTACTCGGTGTCGGCGATGTTGCGGTCGCTGCGGGCGCGGTCCTGCTCCATGTTGACGCGGTCCCGGTTGTCCTGCCGGTTCTGCGCCAGCAGGATCAGCGGGGCCGCGTACGAGGCCTGCAGGGACAGCGCCAGGGTCAGGAAGATGAACGGGTACTCGTCGAAGCGCACGGACATCGGCAGCAGGGTGTTCCACGCTATCCAGACGACGACCACCACCGTCATCCAGACGATGAACCGCCCGGTGCCGAGGAAGCGGGCGATCCGCTCGGACAGGACGCCGAAGGCCTCCGGGTCGTAGGAGGGCAGCGTGAGCAGGCCGGGCCGGGCGGTGCGCGGCTGGTCGAGCCGGGCGCGGCCGGTGCCGGTGATCGGCGCGGTCTCCGCGCGCCGGTCCCGGGCGCCCTCGCGGGTGCGCAGCTCGCGCAGCTGCCGCAGCTGGCGCAGTTCGCCCTGGAGGCGCCGGCGTGCGGAGTCGTTCGACCGTCCGCTGCGGTCACCGTCCATCGGTCACCCCTTCCGTCTCGTCGTCGCGGACCTCGTCGTGGGCGTGCAGCGCGGCGTCGCGCCAGTCGTCCGGCAGCAGGTGGTCGAGCACGTCGTCGACGGTCACCGCGCCGAGCAGGTGGTCCGCGTCGTCGACGACCGGCGCGGCGACCAGGTTGTAGGTCGCCAGGTAGCTGGTGATCAGCGACAGCGGGGTGTCCGGCGGCAGCGGGTCCAGGTCGTCGTCGACCAGCGAGCCGACCAGGACGTACGGGGGCTCGCGCAGCAGCCGCTGGAAGTGCACGGTGCCCAGGTAGCGGCCGGTCGGGGTCTCGTTCGGCGGGCGGCAGACGAAGACCTGCGCGGCCAGCGCGGGCTTGTGGTCGCTGACCCGGACCCGGGCCAGCGCCTCGGCGACCGTCGCGTCCGGCTCCAGCACGATCGGCTCGGTGGTCATCAGACCGCCGGCGGTGTCCTCCTCGTACGTCAGCAGGCGGCGCACCGGCGCGGCCTCGTCCGGCTCCATCAGCTGGAGCAGCCGCTCGGCCTCGTCGCCGGGCAGCTCGGAGAGCAGGTCGGCGGCGTCGTCCGGGTCCATCGCCTCCAGGACGTCGGCGGCGCGCTCCTCCTGGAGCTTGCCGATGATCTCGACCTGGTCGTCCTCGGGCAGCTCCTCCAGGACGTCGGCCAGCCGCTCGTCGTCGAGGGCGGCGGCGACCTCGGCCCGGCGCTTGGCGGACAGGTGGTGCAGCACGCTGGCGAGGTCGGCGGGGCGCAGCTGCTCGAAGGTGGCGAGCAGGTTGGCCGCGCCCTGGTCCTGTTCGGGCAGCGAGAAGCCGGTGACGTCCTGCCAGTCCAGGGTGAGCCGCTCGCCCTTGCCCTTGCGCAGCCGGCCGGCCCGGCCGACCTGGACGAAGACCTTGCTGATCTCCCACTCGCGCAGCCGGGTCTGCACCATGCCGACGTCCAGCACGGTGACGTCCTCGGCGGTCTTGGACCAGGTGACGGTGCGGTCCAGCAGCTCGGCGAGCACCAGGGTCTCGGACGGGCGCTGCTCGAAGCGGCGCAGGTTGATCACGCCGGTGGTGAGCACCTGGCCGGACTCCAGGCTGGTCACCCGGGTCATCGGCAGGAAGATCCGGCGCCGGCCGACCACCTCGACCACCAGGCCGAGGACGCGCGGCGGGCGGCCGCCGAGCCGCAGCGACACGACCACGTCCCGGACCCGCCCGACCTGGTCGCCGTTCGGGTCGAACACCGCGATGGCGGACAGATGGGAGATGAAGACCCGGGTGCCTGGCCCTGCCATGGACTCCCTCGACTCGCTCGACGCCGTACCGGGTGCGCCGGGGGCGCACTCGCGGCCAAGGCTACCCGCGTGCTCCGGGCCCGGCCGGGAGGCACGGTAGCCGCCGGACACGTCCTGGGCGCCAGATCTCTTAAAGGTTTAGGGGGGCTTTAACGGCGCTTGAACAGCAGTTTGGGCAGGCCGGCCGGGATCGGCAGCCGGGTGGTGGCCGGGGTGGGCATCGGCTGGGCGGCGTGCGAGCCGTCCGGCATCGCCCCGGGGTGCTCGGTGAGCGGGCCGGTCGGCTCCAGCCGCAGCACCCGGCACTCGCGGGCCCAGCGCTCGGTGATGGCGTCGGTGTCGGGCGCGTTCAGCCGCTTGCCCTTGAGCTCCTCGACGGCGCCCAGCCAGGCCTCGCTGCCCGGGGCGGGTTCGACCACCCGGGCGCTCCAGCCGGTCAGCCGGCCGCCCTTGTCCTTGCTGCGGACGGTGACCACGGCCCCGGCGCCGGGCTCCAGGCCGTGCAGCGGCTGCTCGGCGCCCCCGCCGACCACCACGACCGCGCCGTCGTGCCAGGCGTGCCACAGCGGCCGGGCCTGCTCCTGCCCGTCCGCGCGCACCCAGAGCAGGCCGGACTTCTTCGCGGCCTCCTCCAGCAGGGCCCGGTCGAGGAAGTCGTCGGCGGTCGCGGCGGCGGGCGTACGGTCCATGGCGGACAGCGTACGGCTTTCGGCGTCCACCGGGTGTCTCAGCCTCCGGGCGACAGTTCCATTGCGCCGCCACGGGCCTTACCGTATGACCGCCCCACCCCCGCGACCAGCAAGGAGCGCCGTGCCCGCCGCCCGGCCCGCGACCGCCCCCTCCGCCGCCCCCGCGACCGCCGACCCGGGGCCGGCGCACCCGCTGCCCACCCTCGACCTGCTGCTGCTCGCCGTCTCGATCGGCGGCATCTCGCTGTCCGGCCCGCTGATCAGCGCCACCGCCGCGCCCGCGCTGGCGATCGCCCTCTGGCGCAACGTCATGTCGGTCGGCGTCCTCGGCCCGTACGCGCTGCTGCGCCACCGCGCCGAACTGCGCGGGATCGGCCGGCGGGCGCTGCTGCTCGCGGTGGCCGCCGGGGCGCTGCTCGCCGTGCACTTCGCGCTCTGGATGCCCAGCCTGCGGATGACCTCGGTGGCCTCGGCCACCGCCCTGGTCACCACCACCCCGCTGTGGACCATCCTGCTGATGCGGCTGATGGGCGTCCGGGCGCCGCGGCTGGTCTGGCTCGGCACGGTCGTCGCCTTCGCCGGCGTGCTGGTGCTGACCGGCGTCGACCTCTCGCTCTCCCCGCGCGCGCTGCTCGGCGACGCGCTCGCGCTCGCCGCCGGCCTGGCCGCGGCCGGGTACATGCTGCTGGGCGCCGAGGTCCGCAAGACCGTCAGCACCACCGCGTACACCCTGGTCTGCTACGCCACCACGGCCGTGGTGCTGCTGGGGATCTGCCTGGTCGCCGGCACGCCGCTGGCCGGGTGGCCGGCCGGGGTGTGGTGGCAGATCGTGCTGCTGATGGTCGCCGCCCAGCTGCTCGGCCACTCGCTGAGCAACCGCGTGGTGCGCAGCCTCGGGCCGTCCGTCACCTCGACCGCGATCCTGCTGGAGACGCCGGGCGCGGCGCTGATCGCCGCCCTCTGGCTGGGCCAGTGGCCGCCGGCGGCCGCCTACCCGGCGGTGGTGCTGATCCTGCTCGGGCTGGTCCTGGTGGCCCGCGGCGGGCGGCGCTGACCGCCGACCCCGGCCGGGGGTACCGCCCTCGGCGGGGCCCGGGTGCCGACGCCGGCGCGGTCAGAGCCAGCCGTTGCGGCGGAAGCCCCGGTACATCCCGAAGCAGATCAGCACGATCGCGCCGAGCACCGTCGGGTAGCCGTACTTGTGGTGCAGCTCCGGCATGTACTCGAAGTTCATGCCGTAGACGCCGGTGATCATGGTGGGCACCGCGAAGATCGCCGCCCAGGCGGTGATCTTGCGCATGTCCTCGTTCTGCGCCACCGAGACCTGCGCCAGGTTCGCCTGGAGCAGCGAGTTCAGCAGCTCGTCGAAGCCGTGCACCTGCTCGGCGACCCGGGCCAGGTGGTCGGCGACGTCCCGGAAGTACTTCTGGATGTCCGGGTCGACCAGCCGCTGGAGCGGCTCGGACAGCTGCTGCATCGGGCGCAGCAGCGGCGCCACGGCACGCTTGAACTCCAGGACCTCGCGCTTGAGTTGGTAGACCCGGCCGACGTCGGCGCTGCGCCCGCCCTTGGCCGAGAAGACGCCGTACTCGATCTCGTCCACGTCGTTCTGGAGCCGCTCGGCGACCAGCAGGTAGTTGTCCACGACGTGGTCGGCGATCGCGTGCAGCACCGCCGCCGGGCCCTTGGAGAGCAGCCCGGCCTCGTCCGCGTCGGCCTCCAGCCGGTGGCGCAGCTCCTGCAACGAGCCGTGGCCGCCGTGCCGGACGGTGATCACGAAGTCCCGGCCGGCGAAGACCATCAGCTCGCCGGTCTCCACCACCTCGCTGGTGGGCGTCAGCTGGTCGTGCTCGACGTAGCGGATGGTCTTGAAGACGGCGAACAGCACGTCGTCGTAGCGCTCGACCTTGGGCCGCTGGTGCGCGTGCACCGCGTCCTCGACCGCGAGCGGGTGCAGGCCGAAGCGCTGGGCGATCCCCTCGAACTCGGCCTCGGTCGGCTCGTGCAGCCCGATCCAGCTGAACGAGCCCTCGCCCTCGGGGAGTTGGTGGGCGGCCTTGACCCGGTGGGCGGCCTCGCGCGGGCTGCACGTCTCGCCCCTGCGCTTGCCGTGCTGGTAGACCGCGCAGTCCACGACCGCCGAACCGGCGTCCTCGGGCAGGACGGCGTAGACGCCGGCCGCGCCCCGGCGGCGGTTGGTGCGGACGGCGGCGCGCAGGCTGTTGATCATCGACATGGCAGGCTCCCAGAGGCAGGAACCGTCGCGCGGCCGCGCGGAAGGAAAAACGTTCGGCCGCGGTACGACGGCGGAGAACACCGGTGAAACGGGGGATGAAAGTGCTCTCCCGGCCGGTCCGTCCGCCGTGGGGCCTGTGCCCGGGGCTACCGCGGCTGATTCAGCCGGTTGGGCCTGCGGGGCGCGGGGTACGGGGAAGTCGGGGCCGGGCAGAGCTGCCGGTACTGCATGGTCGGCCGGTATCCACCGCAACCACCTCCTTCGCGCCGCCGCCCCGGGACGAACGATCCCGGTGGCCAGTCGCTCACCCTAACATCTGACCGGGCGTCGAGGCCGAGGGGTTCCCGGAGGTTTCCGAAGGCTTTACGGGATCCTTGCCCCGCCCGGCCGTTGCCCCGCCACGGCGCCCCGCCGCACCGCCTCCGGCCCGCCCGCACGCGGCCCGCGAACCCCCGGGGGTTACGCTCACCGGCATGGCGCACGACTTCCCGCTCTTCGGCGACCCCCACGGCGGCAGCTCCCCGGAGCTCACCCGGGAGGCGGTGCTGGCCGCCGTCGAGGCCCGGCTGATCTCCACCTTCGGCGAACCGGGCGGCCGCGCCGCGGTCACCTTCCTCGGCGCCGACCGGATCGAGGTGCTGCGCTTCGGCCCGGACGCCGAAGGCTTGGTGCGGTACGCGACGCTCGGCATGTCCGCCGCACCGATGGCCGACCCGACCGCGCCGGTCGCCGACCAGGTCCGCGGCCCGCGCGTCGAACTGGTGCTGACGGTCCGGGGCGGGCGCGACAGCGTGCTGCGCACCCTGGCCACCTTCGCGGCCACCCCGCAGGTCGAGGGCCTGGTGGTGGCCCCGGGCGGCTCGCTGGACCTCGGCTCGCCGCTCTGGGACGGCGCGCCCTTCACCTCGGTGCTCGCGGCCGAACCGGGCGGCCTGGTCGAGGACCTGGAGCTGGCCGAGCCGGCCGACCCGGTCCGCTTCCTGCCGCTGCTGCCGATGACGCCCAACGAGGCGGGCTGGAAGCGGGTGCACGGCGCGGCCGCGCTCCAGGAGCGCTGGCTCGACCAGGGCGCCGACCTGCGCGACCCGGGCCGACGCGGCGTCCGGCTGGACTGACCGCCGCCCGGCCGTACTCCGAACTCCGAACGCCGGGCCAAGGGACTCATGATCCCCTGGCCCGGCGTTCGCGTTCGTTCGCGTCCGCTCAGCGCTCGATCGGCTTCGCGCCGGTCGCCTGCGCCAGCAGCGCCCCGTACACCTCCGGGTCGGTGGTGTGCTCGCCGAGCCGTACGGTCTTGCGGGTGCCGTGGTAGTCGCTGGAGCCGGTGACCAGCAGGCCGAGTTCGCCGGCCAGGCCGCGCAGCCGCTCCCTGGTCTCCTCGTCGTGGTCGGTGTGGTCGACCTCCAGCCCGGCCAGTCCGGCCGCCGCGAGGTCGGCGATCACCTGGTCGGAGACCGTCCGGCCGCGCTTGACCGCGCCCGGGTGGGCGAACACCGGCACCCCGCCGGCCACCCGGACCAGCCGGACCGCCGTGACCGGGTCGGTCTCGTGCTTGCGGACGTCCGCCCGCCCGCCGTTGGCCAGCCAGTCGGCGGTGAAGGCGTCCGAGACGGTGGCGACCACGCCGGCCTCGACCAGCGCGCTGGCGATGTGCGGCCGGCCGACCGAGCCGGCCCCGGCGATCCGCCGCACCTGCTCCCAGCTGATCTCCGCGCCGAGCTCCCGGCAGCGCTCCACGATCGCCCGCCCGCGCCGGAACCGGTCGGTGCGCACCAGGTCCCGCTCGCGCGCGAACTCCGGCTCCTCCGGGTCGAACAGGTACGCCAGCAGGTGCAGGCTGATCCCGTCCACGGCGCAGGACAGCTCGGCGCCCGGGACGACGGTCAGCCGGCTGCCCGCGGGCAGTGCGCGCACCGCCCCGGCGGCCTCGGCGTGGCCGGCCACGGTGTCGTGGTCGGTCAGCGCCACCACGTCGAGGCCCGCGGCGACGGCCGCCGCGACCAGCTCGGCCGGGCTGTCGGTGCCGTCGGAGGCGTTGCTGTGGGCGTGCAGGTCGATGCGCACGGATCGGGCTCCTGGAGGCTCGTGGGTGCCGCCCAGGATAGGCCTAGGGCCGGTCGTCAGCCGAGGAGCCGGGGGGAGAGCGCCCCGCAGGGCAGCAGGTCCAGTTCGGCGCCGGCCTCGCGCAGGTCGGTCAGCACCAGCTCGTCGTACATCACCAGCGCGGACTGCTCGGGCCAGGCGACCGCCCAGAGCCAGAGCCCGCGGGCCTCGCCGACGAACACCGCGCGGTCGGCCGGGGCGTCCGGGACGTGGAACATCGGGGTGGGCCGGCCGGCGGCCAGCAGCTTGGCGTCGGCGGGCTTGTAGAGGCCGACGGAGTCGCCCGGGTCGGGCCCGGACAGGCCCGCGTAGCGGGCGCCGAGGCCGACCCCCAGCTCTTCGGCGACCAGCACCAGCTCGCCGAAGCCGCCGAGCGGCGCGGGCCCGGAGCAGGCGACGGCGGTGGCCCGGGCGCCCGAGACGTCGTCGCCGACGTGGGCGATGCCGGTGTAGAGCCAGCCGACCGGGAGCGGCCAGGGCAGCCAGACCGGGACCTGGGAGCGGGCGACGGCGACGCCGAGGGCCTCCACACTCGGGGGCAGCACGGGCTGCATCGGGTGCACGGCTCCGTGCCGGTCGCACTGCCAGGTGTCTGAGAACAGACCGGGGGCGCGGACCCGACCGGCGCACCTCGGGCAGCTGGGCTCGCCCCTCATAGCCGTCAACGCTCCTCCCTCCGGACCGCCGCGTCAAGGACGATCACCCGTACGGAGGGCTCGGCGGCACCTGTCGGTGGCGGGCGCCCGGACCGGCGCCGGGTGGGCGTGGCACGGGCGGTTCCCGTTGGGGGATGTCCCGTCCCGGGCGGCGGCAAACGTCCGGGGTGCCGACCCCGGAAACACTGACGCCCCGTCATCGGCGAATGCGGTGACGGGGCGTCAGTCGGGTATCGGAACGTCCGGATCGGACGCTCCCGGCTCGTCGGGGGCGGGTGAGGCCTCCCGGTCGGAGGCGCCGCGCCGGGTCAGACGGTCGGGCACGGACGGATGAGCAGGCGCTCGCCGGTGCGGGCGGCGGCCTGGACGACCTCGCGCACGGTGGCGGCGTCGGCGATCTGGCGGTCGGCGGCGGAGCCGTTGGTCTCGTCGAGTCGGACGATCTCGAAGCGCATGGTCTTCGTCATGGGCGTCTCCTTTCCTGGCCCCGCGGGGCGGGGCGGGGGCGGCTGAGTCGGTATCAGCTCTCTCGGGGTCTTGCGGATCCGGAGGTGAGGCCGGATCGGGCGGGTCGTCGCGCGTGTGGCGGTCTGCTGCGGCAAGGGCTCCCCCTGCTTGCCTGGTGCGTCCAGTGCCTCGTGCACCACGGTGTCGTGGCGGTGCTACCGGGCCGTTGCCCGTCCGTAAAGCCCAGGTTTCGGGTGATCGGTGCCGCGGTGGAGGCCGGCGATGATTCCCGGACAGAATCAAAGATTACCGTAACTAACGAATTTTGTCCTGTGTTGAAGCCGATCGAACTTGAAGAAGTGGTACAGACCACTTTCGGCGGACCGGGGGAACCGGCGCGGCCCCGACCGCGTCGGTCAGGCCCAGAACGCGGCCAGCGCCCCGGCCGTGGCGGCCGGCTGCTCGGCGTTGGGGGAGTGGCCGGCGTCCGCGACCACCACCCGGCGGGCGCCCAGGCGCTCGGCCATCGCGGTCTGCTCCGGGACCGGCCAGGCGTGGTCCCGCACCCCGGACAGCACCAGCACCGGCAGCCCGGCGGTGGCGGCGGCCAGCTCCGCCACCCGGTCCGGCGCGGCCACCAGGTGAGCGCCGGTGACGGACAGCGCCCGCGGCACGTTGGCCAGCCAGCGGCGGTGCAGGAACTCCGCGACGGCCGGCTCCAGGCTCGGCCGCGGCTGCCCGCTCTCCGCCTCCAGCTGCCGCATGACCTGCCAGATCTGCTCCAGGTCCATCCCCCGCAGGGCGTCCAGCAGCAGCCCGGTGCGGGCCGCCTCGGCCGGGTCGATCGCGCCCGGGCCGGTGGACACCAGGGTCAGCGACCGCCAGGGCAGCGGGCCCTCCGCGGCCGCGGCGAGCACCGCCTCGCGCACCACCTGGCCGCCGAAGGAGTGCCCCAGCAGGTGCGGCGGGGCGCCCCCGGCCTCGGCCGCCAGCACCCCGGTGAGCGCCCGTACGTCCGCGCCGAGCGCCCCGACGGCGTACGCCGCCGGATCGTCCGGACCGCCGGTCTGGTACTGCCCGCGCTGGTCCACGGCCGTCACCCGGTACCCGGCGTCCGCCAGCGGCTCCAGCAGCGCGATGAAGTCCTCCTTGCTGCCGGTGAACCCCGGCACCAGCAGCGCCGAGCCGCGCACCGGCCCGGCCGGCTCCGCCCGCAGCGCCGCGAACTCCCCGCGCCCGGTCACCAGCCGCTCGGCCCGCGCGCACCCGGGCAGCGTCAGAAACGGCGGCGTGCTCATGGGCTGCTCTCCCTGCTGTCCTGTCGGCGCTCCCCGACGCCCCCGAGCTTAGGAGGCGGGCGGAACGCCCGAGGGGGCGGGCCGGGCCGGGTGGCCTGGCCCGCCCCCTCGGGGGAGACACGGGGGTGTCAGCTCTCCGGGGTGGCCTCCACGGGCGCCGCCGCCTTGCGGGTGCGGGTGCGCTTGCGCGGGGCCGGGACCTCGGTGGCGGCCTCGGCGGCCGGGGCCTCCGGGGCGGTCTCGGCGACGGCCTTCGGCTTGCGGGCCCGGGTCGCCTTCTTGGCCGGGGCCGGAGCCTCGGCGGCGGCCTCGGCGACCGGAGCCGCCTCGACGGCCTCGGCCTTCGGCTTCCGGGCGCGGGTGGCCTTCTTCACCGGGGCGGGAGCCTCGGTGGCCTCGGCGGCCGGGGCGGCGGCCTCGACGGCCTCCGCCTTCGGCTTGCGGGCCCGGGTGGCCTTCTTGGCCGGGGCCGGAGCCTCGACGACCGCCTCGGCGACCGGAGCCGCCTCGACGACCGGAGCAGCGGTCTCGACGGCCTCGACGGCCTCCGCCTTCGGCTTGCGGGTCCGGGTGCGGGTGGCCTTCTTCGCCGGGGCCGGAGCCTCCGCGATCGCCTCGACGGCGGCCTCCACGACCGCCACGGCCTCGGCCACGACGGCCTCGGCGACCGGAGTCGCCTCGACCGCCGCCACGGCCTCGGCAGCGGCGGCACCGCCGCGCGAGCGGCGGCGGCGACGGCGCGGCGCGGCCTCGCCCTCGGCGCCCTCGACGGCCGGAGCCGCCGCGGCGGCCTCGGTCACGCCGGCGACGGCCTCGCCCTCGGTGCCGACCGCCGCGCCCCGACGGGTGCGGCGGCGCTCACGGTTGCGGCGCGGCTTCTGCTCCTCGGCCTCGGCCGCGCCGGAGCCCGGACGGTCGGAGCCCGGACGGTCGGAGCCGGAGCCCGGACGGTCCGAGCCGCCCTGGCCGCCGCGTCCACCGCGACCGCCGCGGGGTGCGCGGGCACCGCGTCCACCGGTCTCGCCGAGGTCCTCGACCTCCTCCGCGTTCAGCCCGGCGCGGGTGCGCTCCGAGCGCGGCAGGATGCCCTTGGTGCCCGGCGCGATCTTCAGCAGCTCGTACAGGTGCGCCGAGGTGGAGTAGGTCTCCTCCGGGTCGTTGAACGACAGGTCCAGCGCCTTGTTGATGAGCTGCCAGCGCGGGATGTCGTCCCAGTCGACCAGGGTGACGGCGGTGCCGGAGGCGCCGGCCCGGCCGGTGCGGCCGATCCGGTGCAGGTAGGTCTTCTCGTCCTCGGGGCACTGGTAGTTGATGACGTGGGTGACGCCCTCGACGTCGATGCCGCGGGCCGCGACGTCGGTGCAGACCAGCACGTCGACCTTGCCGTTGCGGAAGGCCCGCAGGGCCTGCTCGCGGGCGCCCTGGCCGAGGTCGCCGTGGACCGCGCCGGCCGCGAAGCCGCGCTGGGTCAGCTGGTCGGAGACGTCGGCGGCGGTGCGCTTGGTGCGGCAGAAGATCATCGCCAGCCCGCGGCCGTCGGCCTGCAGGATGCGCGAGACCATCTCGACCTTGTCCAGCGAGTGCGCACGGAAGATGTGCTGCTCGATGTTGGCGACGGTTGCGCCGGTGTCGTCCGGGGCGGCGGCCCGGATGTGGGTCGGCTGGCTCATGTACCGGCGGGCGAGGCTGATGACCTGGCCCGGCATGGTGGCCGAGAACAGCAGGGTCTGCCGCTTGGCCGGCAGCATGGTGATGATCTTCTCGACGTCGGGCAGGAAGCCCAGGTCGAGCATCTCGTCGGCCTCGTCCAGGACCAGCGCGCGGACCTTCGACAGGTTCAGCTTCTTCTGCCCGGCGAGGTCCAGCAGACGGCCCGGGGTGCCGACCACGATGTCGACGCCCTTGTTGAGCGCCTCGACCTGCGGCTCGTACGCCCGGCCGCCGTAGACCGCGAGCACGCGGACGTTGCGGACCTTGCCGGCGGTCTGCAGGTCGTTGGTGACCTGGGTGCAGAGCTCGCGCGTCGGGACGACGATCAGCGCCTGCGGGAAGTCGGAGAGCTGCTCCTCGGTCGCCCGGCCCGCGTCCACGTCGGCGCGCACGATGGCCCGCTCGATCAGCGGGAGGCCGAAGCCGAGGGTCTTGCCGGTGCCGGTCTTGGCCTGGCCGATGACGTCGTGGCCGGTCAGCGCGACCGGGAGGGTCATCTCCTGGATGGGGAAGGGGTGGACGATGCCGACGGACTCGAGTGCCTCGGCGGTCTCCGGGAGGATCCCCAGGTCCCGGAAGGTCGTCTTGATGGGTTCAGCGGTGGTGGACAGGGTGCTGCCTCTTCCGTTTTCGAAAGGGCCGAGAGCGAGCGGCGGGCGGGCAGCCGCGCGGCTGTCTACGGGCCTGGACGGCCCTGGTACAGCTGCGCGGACGCACAACCGCGCCGGTCCCTGCGGCCGGCCGGTGCGCGCTGCCCGGTGCGGGGCGCGTCGCCGGCGGCGTCGGGGAGGATTCCCGTGAGGGACCTGCGCGGGACCTCCGCCTCGGGGCGTGGTCTCGGCGGCCCTCGCTCGGCCACTGATGCGGTGCCAAGGCTTGAGGTCCAAGCCATGGTCGGAGCCGATCGGCTCTCCGACCGGGCATCCGCGTACGTGAGTACCCGTGCCACCGGTGCGGACACGTCCGGTTGGACGGTGCCGCTACGGAGGGTTCGCGCGGGGTACCGAGACGGCGGTGACACCATGCGAACACGACGGGCTCCGTACCACCATACAGTCAGGCGACGACTCGAACACGTGACGCGTCTGACATTGCCCCCGGCAACTGCCACCGGAGCGGCCGGTCCGGGCGGTCACCCGGGCGTGCCTGGTGGTGGGGCGGACAGGCGGGCGGGACTAAAGTTGCGGGTCATGGAGACCCATGGTGAGACGCAGGACGCGGCGGCCGGCTCGATCGGGGACTGGGCCGCGTGCTCGGCCGACCCCGGCTACCGGGCGGCGGTGCTCGACCTGCTCGGCGCGCTCGCGTACGGCGAGCTGAGCGCCTTCGAGCGGCTCGCCGAGGACGCCAAGCTGGCGCCCGACCTCGCCGACAAGGCGGCGCTGGCCCGGATGGCCTCCGCCGAGTTCCAGCACTACCAGCGGCTGCACGACCGGCTCGCCGAGGTCGGCGCCGACCCGCAGGAGGCGATGCGGCCGTTCGTCGAGCCGCTGGAGCTGTTCCACCGGATGACGGCGCCCTCGGACTGGCTGGAGGGCCTGGTCAAGGCCTACGTCGGCGACGCCATCGCGACCGACTTCTACCGCGAGGTGGCCGTCCGGCTGGACGACGACACCCGCGACCTGGTGCTGAGCGTCATGTCCGACACCGGCCACGCCCAGTTCGCCGTCGACAAGGTCCGCCAGGCGATCGAGGCCGACCCGCGGGCCGGCGGCCGGCTCGCCCTGTGGGGCCGGCGGCTGATGGGCGAGGCGCTCAGCCAGGCCCAGCGGGTGGTCGCCGAGCGCGACGCGCTGTCCAACCTGCTGGTCGGCGGCGTCCAGGTGCAGGGCTTCGACCTGGTCGAGGTCGGCAAGATGTTCAACCGGATCACCGAGGCGCACACCAAGCGGATGGCCGCCCTCGGCCTGGCCTCCTAGCGGCCCGCGACCTACCGGGGGTGCTCAGGCCGCCCGGTGCCGCCGCGCCGCGCGGTGGGCGCCGGGCCGGTGCGGGTGGTGCCGGTGGGCCGGGGCGCGCCCCGCGGCGAGGTCCGGCCGGGCCAGCACCGAGGTGAGCACGCCCGAGGCCACCGCCGCGGCCGCGACGGACACCGCGGGCTGGCGGCCGTCCACGCTGAAGTGCGCGACCACCCCGCCGACCAGCGCCGCCGCCAGCGCGGTGCCCAGGACCAGGGCCCGGGCGGCCCGGAAGTACGCCGGCCGGGCCAGCAGGGCCGTGCCGCCCGTGACCAGGCCGACGAGGGCGAAGACGATCGACTCGACCAGCAAGGCTGCCTCCCGGGGGGACGGGCGTGCGGCACCGGCGCCGCACCCTCGCCGTACCCCGCCCCACCCGCTCGTACACGCGACGGAGCCCCACGGGCCACAGCGGCCCCCGGACACGACGGTGCCCCGCTCCCTCGCGGGAACGGGGCACCGGACGATGCTGTGCTGCGGCGCCTCAGGCGGTGCCGAAGCCGACCTTGCGGGCGGCCGACTCGCCGATCTCCACGTACGCCAGGCGCTCGGCCGGGACGATGATGCGACGGCCGTGCTCGTCGGACAGCGCGAAGATCTTCTCCGAGCCCTCCAGCGCCTTCGCGACCGCGCTCTGGACCTCATCGGCAGTCTGCGAGCTCTCGATCACGATCTCGCGGGGCGCGTTCTGCACGCCGATCTTGACCTCCACGGCTTCCGTCCCTCCGGGGTTGCAGCCTCCACGCACGGGCACCGGACCGCCTGGGACAAGCGTTCGCGGCGACCGTGCCGTACGGCTTCACCATAGAGCACCGGATCCCCGGCCCGGCGAAGGTCGGCGGATCAGCCCTGGTGGGCGGTGCCCTCGCCGGACTGCTCGCCCGGGTGCATCGGGAAGCCCTTCAGACCGCGCCAGGACAGGCTGGCGACCAGCCGGACCGCCTCGTCGCGGGGGATCGCCAGGCCCTGCGACAGCCAGTACCGGGCGGTGATCTGGGCCAGGCCGCAGACCCCGGCGGCGAGCAGCTTGGACTCCGCCTCCGGCAGGTCGGTGTCCTCCTGGATCACCTTGCTGACGAGCGTCGCGCTCGCCTCGGAGGCCCGCTCGACCCGCTCGCGCACGGCCGGCTCGTTGGTCAGGTCCGACTCGAAGACCAGCCGGAAGGCGCCGGACTCGCTGGAGACGTAGTTGAAGTACGCCTCCATGGTGTTGGCCACCCGCTGCTTGTTGTCGGTGGTCGCCGACAGCGCCTCGCGGGTCGACTCGACCAGGGCGTCGCAGTGCTTGTCCAGCAGCGCCAGGTACAGCTCCAGCTTCCCGGGGAAGTGCTGGTAGAGCACCGGCTTGCTCACCCCGGCGCGGTCGGCGATGTCGTCCATGGCGGCCGCGTGGTAGCCCTGCGCGACGAACACCTCCTGGGCGGCACCGAGCAGTTGTTCACGGCGGGCGCTTCGCGGCAGGCGGGCACCGCGCGGGCGCTCCTGCGCCTCCTGGATGGCCGTCACGGCGCTCCTCACTTCGGGGTCTGTTCGCGGCTGGCAAGATGGCCGATTCTACTTTTCGGTAACCGCGTCCGCGTTCGGCGAAGGCGAGAAAAGACGATCGGCCTGGTTGTCAGGAGCCCACAATACGGCGCTGACCTCGGCCTCGGCAGTGGTGGAACGGAGGCGGCCGGCGGCCGGACCACCCCGGGGTTCCCGGGGCGGGCTCATTACCATCGTCCACCATGAGCAGCGCTGAGCAGCAGGTACGTACGGTCGAGGTCCCCGGCGCGGTGCTCGCGGTGCACCGACCCGCCGTCGACGGCGCCGCCGACGGGCGCGAGCCCGGGCTCTTCGTGCACGGCCTCGGCGGCTCGGCCGCCAACTGGGAGGCCCTGATGGACCGGCTCGGCGAGCAGGTCGACGGCGAGGCCGTGGACCTGCCCGGCTTCGGCCGCTCCCACCCGCCCACCGACGGCAACCTCACCGTCTCCGGCCACGTCCGCGCGGTGATCGGCTACCTGGAGGCCTCCGGCCGCGGCCCGGTCCACCTGTTCGGCAACTCGCTGGGCGGCGCGGTCGCCGTCCGGCTGGCGGCGCTGCGCCCGGACCTGGTGCGCAGCCTCACCCTGGTCTCCCCGGCCCTGCCCGAGCTGCCCCCGCAGCACTCCGCCTGGCCGACCGCCCTGCTCGCGGTGCCCGGGGTGCCCGCGGTGCTGCGCCGGCTGTCCGCGGGCGGGCGCGACGCCGAGGCGGCCACCGAGGACCTGCTGCGGCTGGTCTACGGCGACCCGGGCAGCCTGAGCCCGGCGGCCCGGGCCGAGGCGGTGGCCGAGTACCGGCGCCGGCTGGAGGTGCCGCACGCGATGCAGGCGCTGGTCGGCTCGGCCCGCGGCATCGTCTCGGCGTACACCGAGCGCGGCGACCAGGCGCTGTGGCGGCAGGCCGAGCGGGTCGAGGCGCCGGTGCTGCTGGTGTACGGGCTGCGCGACAAGCTGGTCTCCTACCGCTCGGCCCGCCGCGCCTGCGCGGCCTTCCCGGACGCCCGGCTGCTGGTGCTGCCGGAGTCCGGGCACGTGGCGATGATGGAGCACCCCGACGAGGTCGCCCGCGCGGTGCGGGAGCTGATCGCGCACACCGCGGGCTGAGCGCGGACCACGGCCCGGGCGCACACGGCGGGCCGGGCGCGGACCAGGGGCTGAGCGCGTGCCGTGGCGGGCCGACCGCGCGCCCGGGCGGGGCCGCGCGGGCGGCCGCGCATACCGCCCGGTAACGCCCTGGTCCCGGTCGAGGTCACGTCGGTTCACTCGATCAGGTGGCAGGCAGGCATGTGACCGATGGATCGGCCCGGGCCGGTCCTACCTTTCTGCTGTCGGACCGAACAGGTGTGGGGGAGTCGCGGCCGCCGGAGGAACCGGAGGGCGGTCGCGGCCGAGGTCCCGGCGGGTCGGGCCCGACCGCCGGAGCGGGCGCCCGGGGGAACGGAACGCGGCGCGTCCGCGACCGGGCCGCCCGGAGGCACCGCGGCGCCGGCCCCGGCCGACCGGACTCCCCGGCCCCGACCGTCCCCGCCGCCGTACGGGGGCACCCCGGGCCACTGCCCGGGCCGCCCGGGCACCCGTCGGTCCGTCCGTGGTCCCGCCCAGCGAATCCGCTCTGCCCCGGAGGTCTCCCGTGCGCGTTGCCCTGCTCACCGAGGGTGCCCGTCCGCATCCCCGCCGTGGTACCGGAGGCTGGTGCGACCGGCTCGCCGAGGGCCTGCCGGAGCACGGGTTCGAGCGGTACCTGCTCACCGGCCCGGAACAGCCGGGCGCGGCGGAGCGGCTGTCGCCCGCCTGGCGCGGCGCGTACGAGCTGGCGCTGTGGGGGCGCCGGCCGGGCGGCCGGGCACCGCGCGCGCCGCGCAGACGCCGGTACGCCGGGGCGTACGAACAGCTGGTGCGGGCCCTGGTGCTGCCCGGGGAGAGAGCGGGCTTCGGGCCCGGGCTGTACCGGCTGGCCGCGCTCGCCCGGGAGGACGGCACGCTGCCCGCCTTCCTGGCCTCCGCGCACGCCCGCCGGCTGCTGGAGCGGACCTGGCGGCTGCCCGGCGCGGACACCTCGGCCGGGCAGTCGCTGGTCTGCGACGTGCTGGTCGCGGCCGACCTGCTGGAACAGTGCCTGCGCCCGCTGTCCGCGCCCTGGTACGGCACCGGCCCCGGCGGCCTCGGCGCGGTCGACCTGTGCCACGTGGTCGGCGGCGGCCCGGCCGCGCTGCCCGCCCTGGTAGCCCGGCACCTGCACGGGGTGCCGTTCGTGGTCACCGAGCACGGACTGCACCTGCGCGAGCAGTACCTCGGCTACCGCGAGGCGCCGTACCGGTGGCCGGTCCGCGCCCTGCTGCTGTCCTTCTTCCGGGCGCTCACCGAGGAGACGTACCGGCGGGCCGCGATACTCACCCCGGGCAGCGCCCACGACCAGCAGTGGCAGCGCCGCTGCGGGGCCGATCCGGCGCGCACCCGGGTGGTGTACGAGGGCACCCCGGCGGTGGACCGCCCGGCCGCCGGGCCGGAACCCGCGGCGCCGACCCTGGTGTGGGCGGGCGCGCTGGAGCCGGGCCGGGACCCGGAGCTGGCGCTGCACGCCTTCGCCCGGGTCCGCGCCGACCTGCCCGGCGCCCGGCTGGTGGTGTACGGGGAGGAAGCGGCGCCCGGCTACCGGGCGCACTGCGCGGCGGTGGCCGAGCGGCTGGGAGTGGCCCCGGCGGTGGAGTTCGCCGGACGGCCCCGCTCGCTGGCCGGGGCCTGGGAGTCGGGCACGGTGGCGGTCTTCTCGGGACTCTCCCAGCGCAGCCCCCGGCTGCTCGCCGACGCGCTGCTCAGCGGCCGGGCGGTGGTCGCCACCGACGTCGGGGTGGCCCGCGAGGTGGTCGGGCCGACCGGGCTGCTGGTGCCCGCCCGCGATCCGCGCGCCCTGGCCGGCGCCTGCCTGGCACTGCTGCGCGACGAGGAGCGGCGGGGCCGGCTCGGTCTGGCCGGGCGGCTGCGGGCGCAGGAACGCTTCGCCGTGGAGCCGGTGATCGGCGCCTTCCGGGAGATCTACCTGGAGCTGGTCTCGCAGTACCCGGCCTTCCCCGGCGGCGGGGGCGGCGGCGAGGGCGTCCCGGCGCCGCGCCCCTTCGCCCGCCCCGCCGAGTACTGGCTGGCCGACGGCCCGCGCGGCGGCACCCCGCCGGACGGCGGCGCGCGGGACGCGGACACGGCGGCCGAGGGCGTGCGGCCGGCCGAACTCGCGGAGGCCCGCTGATGTCCGGCGGCCCCCTGCCCGGCGGCAGCGCGGACCCGGTGCGCGAGGTGATGGCGGAGCACCGGGAGCTGTGCGAGCGCGCCGTCGACCCGCTGGAGATCACCGCCGGGCTGGAGGAGGCCGGGCTCGGCCAGGACGCCGCCGCCCGCTGCCGGCACGCCGACCTGTTCTCGCTGGCCGAGGAGCTGTACGCCCGGGTGCCGCGCCGACCGCCGCAGCCCGGGCCCGCGCAGCCGCGGTCGGGCGGGGCCGCGGCCCGGGCCGCGCTGACCGCCGCCGCGCTGGCCGCGCTGCCCTGCGCGGGGGCGGCCGCGCTCGGCCCGCGCTGGCCGGTGCTGCTGCCCGCCGCCGTCCCGCTGGTGCTGCTGCCCGCGCTGACCGCACCGGCCCCGGCCGAGCCCGGCCCGCCCTGCGCCGGGCCCGGGGTGCTGGGGCCCGGGCCGGCGCCCCGGCCGTACCCCGGCTCCCGGCTGCGGCCGGCGGCGCTGGGCCACGGGCTGGGCCTGGCCGCGCTGCTGCTGCTCCCGCCGGCCCTGCCGGGCGGGGACCGCCCGCTGGCCGTCGCGCTGGTGCTGGCGGCGGCGGTGTCGGCCGGGTCGGCCGAGCGGACGGCCCGCTGGTACCGGCAGCTCGGCCGCGGCCACCTGGGCGCGGCGGGCACCCTGGCGGAGTTCCGGGCCCGGATGCGGCCGGTGCTCCCGGTCGCGCTGGCCCTGCACCTGGCGGTGCTCGGGGTGCTGAGCTTCGCCGCGCTGGCGGTGCTGGCCGTCGTCGCCCCGCGCCCCGGGCCGGGCCACGGCGGCGGGCTGCTGCACCTGGCGGCCGAGCGGGCCGGCCCCGCCCAGTGGGCGGCGCAGGGCGTGCTGGGCCTGCTGGTGGTGCTGCCGGTGCTGCTGGCGCGGTGCGGCCGGCCGGCGTCGGCCGCGGCGGGGGCGTCGGCCGGGGCCGCCGCGGTGCTCGGCCCGCTCGCCCTGGGGCGCTCCGGCCCGGAGGCCTGGCTGCTCGGCGGCGGCACCGTCGCGGCGGCGCTGCTGGCGTACGCCGGGGCGGTGCTCGGCCGGGCCGGCTCGCACCGGTGAGCGCCGTCCGCCCGTTCGCCACCCCCTGTTCGACGTTTGTCGGGGCCCGGTTCACGGTTCCCGCTCCCGTCCCGTTCGTTGAACTTCGTTGAATCCGTTCCGCCAGGTCGTCCCGAGCTGGCTTCGTGGAAGGACGCCCCCGATGAGGGTGCTGCTGCTGGGCGCCGACGGCTTCATCGGCCGCCGGGTCACCGATCGTCTGCTGATGGACCAGGAGTTGCAGGTGACGGTGCTCGGCCGACGCGACTCGGCCGACATCCGCTTCGACCTGACCACCGGGAGCCCGGGCGCGCTGGCCCGGTTCCTGGACGCGGTCGCGCCGCAGGTGGTGATCAACTGCGCGGGCGCCACCTACGGCAGCTCGCGCACCCTGATCCGGTCGAACACGCTGGCCGTCGCGACGGTCTGCGAGGCCATCCGGCGCTGCCGGGAGCCGGCCAGGCTGGTGCACGTCGGCTCGGCCGCCGAGTACGGGCCGGTGCCCGGCGGGGTGCCGGTCTCCGAGCAGGCCGAGCCGCGGCCGGTCGGCCCGTACGGGGTGTCCAAGCTGGCCGGGACGGAGCTGGTGCTGGCCTCCGGGCTGGACGCGGCGGTGCTGCGGGTCTTCGACGTGGTGGGCCCGGGGGCGCCGACCGCCTCGCTGTTCGGGCGGCTGGCCGAGGGCCTGCGGCGGGCGCTGGAGCGGGACGAGCACCAGGTGCGGATGCCGGACCTGTCCGGGTTCCGGGACTTCGTGGACGTCCGGGACGTCGCGCGGGCCATCCAGGCGGCCGCGGTGTCGGCCGCCACCGGGGTGGTCAACATCGGCAGCGGGCACGCCGTCCGGGCCCGGGACGCGGCCCAGCTGCTGGTGCGGGCCTCGGGCTTCGAGGGGCAGATCGTCGAGGAGAACCGGCCGGTCCTGCTGCCCGCGCAGGCCGTCGGGGCGGGCGGCGACCACCTGCCGGGCCACCACCTGCCCGGGCACCGGCCGGAGGGGCACCGGCCGGAGGGCCGGGCGGTGCCGGGCGAGCCGGTGCCGTGGCGGCAGGCGGACGTGCGCACCGCCCGGGACCGTCTCGGATGGCGGACGCAGGTGCCGCTGGAGGAGTCGCTGGGCGACGTCTGGCTGGAGACGGCCTGCCGGGTGTGAGCGCCTCCCGCGCGGCGCCCCGGGCCCGTCAACCACGGGTTCGGGGCGCCTTCCGGGGGTCCGGCCGCGGGTTCCACGATCCGGTGCCGCCCGTCTCGCCCATCGGACGGGCTGTCTCGGAATACCGGGGGCGCGTGACACTGTTGGCCTAGACAGCCACCCGAGTGGCGGAGCAGCAACCCGCAGCGAGGCTGGCCCTGGCCACCCGAACAAGACCCATCGGAGTCCCCGTGTCGTTGCCACCCCTGGTCGAGCCGGCCGCCGAGCTCACCGTTGACGAGGTCCGCCGGTACTCCCGCCACCTGATCATCCCGGACGTGGGCATGGCGGGGCAGAAGCGGCTGAAGAACGCCAAGGTGCTGTGCGTCGGCGCCGGCGGACTCGGCTCGCCGGCCCTGCTGTACCTGGCCGCCGCTGGTGTCGGCACGCTGGGCATCGTCGAGTTCGACGTGGTCGACGAGTCGAACCTGCAGCGCCAGGTGATCCACGGGCAGTCGGACGTCGGCCGCTCCAAGGCGGAGTCGGCCCGCGACTCGGTCAAGGAGATCAACCCGTACGTGAACGTGGTGCTGCACGAGGAGCGCCTCGACAACTCCAACGTCATGGAGATCTTCGCCGGCTACGACCTGATCGTCGACGGCACCGACAACTTCGCCACCCGCTACCTGGTGAACGACGCCGCGGTGCTGCTGGGCAAGCCGTACGTGTGGGGCTCGATCTACCGCTTCGACGGCCAGGCCAGCGTGTTCTGGGCCGAGCACGGCCCCTGCTACCGCTGCCTGTACCCGGAGGCCCCGCCGCCGGGCATGGTCCCCTCCTGCGCCGAGGGCGGCGTGCTGGGCGTGCTGTGCGCGTCCATCGGCTCGATCCAGGTCAACGAGGCGATCAAGCTGCTGGCCGGCATCGGCGAGCCGCTGCTCGGCCGGCTGATGATCTACGACGCCCTGGAGATGAACTACCGCCAGGTGAAGGTCCGCAAGGACCCGAACTGCGCCGTCTGCGGCGAGAACCCGACGGTCACCGAGCTGATCGACTACGAGGCCTTCTGCGGCGTCGTGTCGGAGGAGGCGCAGGCCGCCGCCGCCGGTTCGACCATCACCTCGCAGCAGCTCAAGCAGTGGCAGGACGACAAGGAGGACATCTACCTCATCGACGTCCGCGAGCCCGGCGAGTACGAGATCGTCAACATCCCCGGCGCGGTGCTGATCCCGAAGAACGAGTTCCTGATGGGCGACGCGCTGGAGAAGCTGCCGCAGGACCGGAAGATCGTGCTGCACTGCAAGTCGGGCGTGCGCTCGGCCGAGGTGCTGGCCGTGGTCAAGGCCGCGGGCTTCGGCAACGCCGTCCACCTGGGCGGCGGCGTGCTCGGCTGGGTGAACCAGATCGAGCCGCACAAGCCGGTCTACTAGGACGCGCACGGGGAAGGGCCCGCCGCGCCTTGGATTCCCAAGGTGACCGGCGGGCCCTTCCACATGTCCGGGGGCGGCTCAGAGCGCGTTCCTGCGCTGGAGCACGTTGTAGGAGATCCAGCCCGGCAGCACCGGTAGCCAGAAGGTGAGCGCCCGGTAGAGGAAGACCGCCGGGGTGGCGACCGCGGGGGAGACGTCCGCGACGGTCAGGGCGCCGATCAGGGCGACCTCGACCGGGCCGATGCCGCCGGGGGTGGGGATCGCCGAGCCGGCCGCGTTGGCGGTCAGGAAGACCACCGCGACGGCCGAGAAGCTGACGTCGCCGCCGAAGGCCTGCACCGAGAAGTCCAGGCAGGCGGTGAAGGAGAGGGTCAGCAGCAGGATGCCGCCGAAGCCGGTGACCAGCTTGCTGGGCGTCTGCATCAGGTCGAGCATCCGCGGCACCACGCCGAAGAACAGCGAGCGCAGCCGGCCCAGCACGAACCGGCGCAGCGGCGCGACGGCGGCCACCACCAGGGCGAGCACGGCGGCGGTCAGCACGCCGATGATCACCGCGCGGGAGGCGGAGAGGTCCCCGTTGGTCTGGCTGCCGGTGATCAGGCCGAAGCTGAACAGCAGCAGCAGGTGCCCGGCCAGGCCGGCCAGCTGGGAGGCGCCGACCGAGGCCACCGCCTGGCCGGAGCGGATGCCGGCCTTCTGCAGGTAGCGGGTGTTGAGCGCGATGCCGCCGATCGCGGCCGGGGCGACCAGCTTGACGAAGGAGCCGGCCAGCTGGGCGGCGACGGTGCGCCGGAACGGCAGCTTCTCGGGCACGAAGCCGGTCAGGCTCATCGCGGCGGCGACGTAGCTGAAGGCGGCGGCGAGCAGGGCGGCCGCGGCCCAGGCCCAGTTCATCTGGGAGAGCTTCAGCTGGGCCGGCTTGATGGTGGTCAGGGCCAGGTAGGCGGCGAAGGTGAGCGCGATCACCATGATCAGGCTCTTCGGCTTCAGCCGTTCCAGCTTGGCCGGGGCCATCGGGGCCTCGGGGGCGATCTGGAGGATCTGGCCGCGGATGCGGCTCAGCAGGTCCTCGCCAGCCGCCGCGATGTCCTCCTCGGCCTGCTCCTGGGTGCGCTCGCCGGCCGCGACCTGCTCCAGCGCCCTGGCCCGGGCGGCGGCCTTGCGCTCCTTGGTGAGCTTGGCGAGGTCGACCCGGGTGGAGCGGCTCATCCCGACCGGCTGGAGCAGCGGCAGCGCCTGCGCCACCCGCTCGGCGCCGAGCACCGCGTTGGCGGTGGCGACGGCGCGCTCCGGGCCGATCCGCAGGGCGAAGGTGGTGAGCAGCTGGGCGACGTCGATCCGCAGGGTCAGGTCGGTGGCGGCGATGTCGCCGCCGGAGAGGTTGACCAGGCAGCCGGTCCGCCCGTCCACCACCAGCAGGGACTCGCCGGTGAGCCGGCGGTGGGCGATCCGGCGCTCGTGCAGGGCGGTCACCGACTGCCAGATCGAGGCCATCACCGGGTCGGTGACCTCCTCGTCGGCCAGCTCGTCCAGGGTGCGGCCCTCGACGTTCTCGTAGACCAGGATCGCGGCGTCCGGGCCGAGCTCGGAGGTGGCGACCAGCTGCGGCGCGCGGGCGCCCGAGGCGGCCGCCGCGTACGCGATCAGGGCCTCCTGCTCCAGCGCCTGGCGCAGCGACTGGGGGCTGCGGCGCACCGCCACCGAGCGCAGCCGCAGCCGCCGCCAGGCCCGGTAGAAGAAGCCGGAGGCCTGCTGCTCGCGGTCGATGATGTGCACGTCCAGCGGGGGGCCGCCCTGCTGGGTGACCTGGTAGCGGCGGGTGCCGCCGGGGGCGTCGGGGGCGCGCATGGCACCGGCCGGGGTGAAGCCGACCTTGCGCAGGCCGATCATCAGGTGCTGGCCGGTGGGCCGGATGTTGGGCGAGCCGATCGCGTACAGCGTGCCGTACGCGACGGACCAGCCGGTCAGCACGGTGAGCAGCAGCGACAGCGGGGTGGTGTAGCCGCCGAGCAGCTCGGTGACCCCGCTGAAGACCACCACCACCCACAGGGCGACCCGCCAGCGCGGTCTGCTCGACATGCCGACGGCGGTCATGTAGGCGATCACCGGGGCGAGGTAGCCGTGCACCGGGTCGGTGAGGGTGCCGGTGCTGTCCAGCGGCAGCTGGGTCAGCGCGTCCCGGATGTGGTCGGAGGCGCCTTCGGCCACCCACCAGTCGATGCCGAGCGAGACGCCGTACGCCAGCACCGAGGCGAGCACGCCGTCGGCGACCCGCAGGCCGTCGCGTTTGATCAGCCGCTCGACCGCGAAGGCCAGCGGCACGGCGAGCACCGCGACGCTGGAGAGCAGGCCGGTGATGGTGGAGAACACCGCGGAGAAGTGCGGTGCGTTGGAGGCGATGTCCTGCTCGATGCCGGTGGTGGTCGAGGTGGCGATGCCGGCCAGCACGAAGACGGCGACGATCCCGAGGACGCCGGCCAGGAAGCGGATCAGGTCGGACGGGCGGTGCGCGCGGGCGGCGAGCAGCGGCTCGTCGACGTCCAGGTGCGGGGCCTCGTCCGGCGGCTCGGGCTCCCCGGGCGGGGCGGCGGGGGCCGCGGGCGCCGGGGCGCCGGTGGTCTCGGCCGGGGGCGGGCCGGGCTGCTCGGGGGTCTTCGCGGGTGCGGGGGTCTTGATCGTCCGGTCCTTGATCAGGGAGACTTCCGGCGTCGGCCCGGGTTCGGGCCGGCCCTCGCCCCCGCTCCCGGGCGCCGACGGCACGGCGGCAGCGGACTCGTCGGAGTCCTTGTCCACGCCCACGTCAGCCGTCCCGGTCATCTGGTCTTGTCCTCGTATCACCACTCACCGCCCCGGAAGATGGTGGCATGCCCCGGCGCCCCGTGCGGGACAGGGGGCGGATCGGGCGCGGCGGATCGTACGGACGGGGCCGCGGGCGCGCCCCCGTAGGGAAGAATGCCGCAGGTGACGGACGCAACACACGACGGCCCTCCGGACGCCCTGCCGCCGTTCGCCGAACTGGTGCTCGACCTGACCGAGCGGATTCCACCCGGCCGGGTGATGACCTACGGCGACGTCGCCGAGTACCTCGGCCAGGGCGGCCCCCGACAGGTCGGCCGGGTGATGGCCCTGTACGGCGGCCCGGTGCCCTGGTGGCGGGTCGTCCGCGCGGACGGCCGGCTGCTGCCCGGGCACGAGCACCGCGCCCTCGACCACTACGGCGAGGAGGGCACCCCGCTGCGCGAACTCGCCGACCCGCCCCGGGTCGACCTCAAGCGGGCCCGCTGGGACGGTCGGCCGATTCCCTAGGGGGGCTTGACCGACGGCCGCCGCACGGACCGGACTGACAGCGCGGGACCGTAGGCTCGATACGGGCGGGCCCGACGCGGGCCCGCCCCGCCATGCCCCCTGTTCGACCCCAGGACCCGTTCGTGACCTCCCCGTACCGGCTCGTGCGCAGCCCGCTCGTCCAGCCCGACCCACCCGTGCTGGACGCCTACCAGCGCGCCGTGGTCGAGCACCCCGGCGGGCCGCTGCTGGTGCTGGCCGGGCCGGGCACCGGCAAGACCACCACCCTGGTCGAGGCGGTCGCCCGGCGGATCGAGGACGGCACCGACCCCGAGCGGATCCTCGTCCTCACCTTCAGCCGCAAGGCCGCGACGGAACTGCGCGACCGGATGTCCGGACGGCTCGGCGGCACCGCCGCCGCCCCCCAGGCCACCACCTTCCACTCCTACTGCTACGCCCTGCTGCGCGCCCACCAGGACCCGGAGGACTACGCCGAGCCGCTGCGGCTGCTCTCCGGCCCCGAACAGGACGTCATGGTCCGCGAACTGCTGGCCGGCGGCGCCGAGGACGCCAAGCTCGGCCTCGGCCGGATCGCCTGGCCGCTGGACCTGCGGGCCTGCCTGACCACCCGAGGCTTCGCCGACGAGGTCCGCGCCGTCCTCGCCCGCAGCCGCGAACTCGGCCTCGGCGAGGCCGAACTCGAGCGCTTCGCCCAGGGCGTCCAGCGCCCCGACTGGGCCGCCGCCGCGCACTTCCTCGCCGACTACCTCGACGTGCTCGACCTGCGCGGCGTCCTCGACTACGCCGAACTCGTCCACCGCGCCGTGCTGCTCGCCGAGCGCCCCGACGTCGCCGAGCAGCTGCGGCGGCGCTACGACGTCGTCTTCGTCGACGAGTACCAGGACACCGACCCCTCCCAGGTCCGGCTGCTGCGCCGGCTCGCCGGCGGCGGACGCGACCTCGTCGCGGTCGGCGACCCGGACCAGTCGATCTACGCCTTCCGCGGCGCCGACATCAACGGCATCCTCGACTTCCCCCAGACCTTCCGACAGGCCGACGGCAGCCCCGCCGAGGTCAAGGTGCTGCGGGTCTCCCGCCGCTCCGGCGCCCTGCTGCTCGCCGCCTCCCGGGAAGTCGCCCGCCGGATGCCGATGGGCCGGCTGCCCGCCGACAAGCTCGCCCAGCACCGCGCCCTGCTGCCCTCCCGCGAAGGCGGCAGGGTCGAGGTCTACACCTACCCGACCCCCGGCGCCGAACTCGACTCGATCGCCGACCTGCTGCGCCGCGCCCACCTGGAGGACGGCGTGCCCTGGGGCGAGATGGCCGTGCTCGTCCGGGCCGGCGCCCGCTCCATCCCCGGCGTACGGCGGGCCCTCGGCGCGGCCGGCGTCCCGCTGGAGATCGACGGCGACGACCTGCCGCTGCGCGAGGAGCCGGCCGTCGCCCAGCTGCTGCTCGCCCTGCGGGTCTGCGCCGAACAGGCCGCCCGCGACAAGCAGGGCGACCCGGACGCCCCCGACCCGCTCACCACCGACCTGGCGCACGCCCTGCTCACCGGCCCGCTCGGCGGCCTCGACGGCTCCGACCTGCGCCGCCTCGGCCGCGCCCTGCGCGAGGAGGAACGCGCCGCGCTGCGCGCCGAGGCCAGGGCCCGCCTCCGGACCCCCGAGGGCGGGGCGGACGACGGGAGCGCGACGACGGACCCCGGCCCCGGCCCCGCCGCCGCCCCCCGCCCGGCCGGCGAACTGATCCGCGAGGCCCTCGCCGAACCCGAGCGCCTCGTCGCCCTCGACCCCGCGCACGCCCGCCGCGCCCGCGACCTCGGCACCCTGCTGCGCAAGGTCCGCGAACTGCTGGCCGGCGGCTGCACCGCCGAGGAGGCGCTCTGGGAGCTGTGGGACGGCAGCCGCCGCTGGCGCGAGCGACTGGAACGGGCCGCCCTGCGCGGCGGCGCGGCCGGCCGCAACGCCGACCGCGACCTGGACGCGCTCTGCGCCCTGTTCGAGACCGCCGCCCGCGCCGAGGAACAGGTCACCGGCCACCGCAGCGCCCTCGACCTGCTCGCCGAACTCGAAGCCCAGGACATCGCCGCCGACACCCTCACCGTCCGGACCGTGCGCCCCGAGGCGGTGCGGCTGATGACCGCCCACCGCTCCAAGGGCCTGGAGTGGCGCCTGGTCGTGGTGGCCGGCGTCCAGGACGGCCTCTGGCCCGACCTGCGCCGCCGCGGCTCCCTGCTGGAGGCCGACCGGATCGGCCGCGACGGCCTCGCCGAACCGCTCTCCCCGGGCGCGCTGCTCGGCGAGGAGCGCCGGCTCTTCTACGTCGCCGCGACCCGCGCCAAGGAACGGCTGATCGTCACCGCCGTCAAGGCCCCCGCCGACGACGGCGACGAACCGTCCCGCTTCCTGCGCGAGCTCTACCGCGAGGACGTCGACCCCAGGACCGGCAGGGTCGTCCGCCGCACCCCGCCGGTCACCGTCGAGGACGTCACCCACCGGCCGCGCCGCCCGCTGTCCGTCGCCGCGCTGGTCGCCGAACTGCGCGCCGTCACCGTCGACCCCGCCCGCTCGCCCGAACTGCGCCGCGCCGCCGCCGAACGCCTCGCCACCCTCGCCGCCGCCACCGACGAGGAGGGGCAGCCGCTGGTGCCTGCCGCCCGCCCCGAGCGCTGGTGGGGCCTGGACGACCCGACCGCCGCCGCCGAGCCGCTGCGCAGCGCCGACGCGCCCGTCCGGCTGTCCGGCAGCGGGCTGGAACAGCTGGAGAGCTGCTCCCTGCAGTGGTTCCTGGACAAGGAGGTCAAGGCGCGCGGCGCCGGCTCGGCCGCCCAGGGCTTCGGCAACGTGGTGCACGCCCTCGCCGACGAGGTCGGCTCCGGCCGCACCCCCGCCGACCTCGCCGTGCTCATGGAGCGGCTGGACACCGTCTGGGACGCGCTGGCCTTCGACGCGCCCTGGAAGTCCCAGCAGGAGAAGACCGAGGCCCGCGCCGCCCTGGAGCGCTTCCTCAACTGGCACGTCCTGGAGCGCGGCCGGGACCTCGTCGCCACCGAGCACGGCTTCGACGTCACCCTCGACGTCGGCGGCGTCTCGGTGCGCATCCGCGGCTCGATGGACCGGGTGGAGAAGGACGCCGCCGGGCGCGCCTACGTGGTCGACTTCAAGACCGGCAAGCAGATACCCACCGACAGGTCGCTGCCCGAGCACAAGCAGCTCGCCGTCTACCAGCTCGCCGTCCGGGCCGGCGCCCTCAACGAGCTGCCCGGCTTCCCCGGGCACCCGCCGGACACCGGCGGCGCCGAACTCGTCCACCTGCGCGAGCCCGCCGCCAAGGCCGCCCAGGACACCCCCAAGGTGCAGCACCAGGAGCCGCCGCAGGGCGAGCCCTGGATCGAGAACCTGCTCGCCGAGGCGGCCGGGAAGGTCCTCGCCGAGCGCTTCGTCCCGCAGACCGGCGGCGGCTGCGACCGCTGCACCTTCCGCCGCAGCTGCTCCGCCCAGCGCGACGGGGCGCAGCTCGTGGAGTGAATCCTGTCCGACGCTCCGGTTACGGTTGCGGGGTGACCGCCGTGCTCAGCCATCCCGACCAGCTCAAGGAGCTGCTCGGCATCCCGTTCAACCGGGAGCAGATGGCGGCCGTCGCAGCCCCCCTGGAGCCGGCCGTGATCGTCGCCGGCGCGGGCTCCGGCAAGACCACGGTGATGGCCGCCCGGGTGGTCTGGCTGGTCGGCTCCGGCGCCGTGCGGCCCGAGGAGGTGCTCGGCCTCACCTTCACCAACAAGGCCGCCGGCGAGCTCTCCGAGCGGGTGCGCGCCTCCCTCCTGCGGGCCGGGGTCGTCGACCGGGACGGCGCCGAGCCGCTCGGCGACCCGGAGATCTCCACCTACCACGCCTTCGCCGGGCGCCTGCTCAAGGAGCACGGCCTGCGGATCGGCATCGAACCGGACGTCCGGCTGCTCGCCGACGCCACCCGCTTCCAGCTCGCCGCCAAGGTGCTGCGCACCGCCCGCGGCCCGTTCCCCGCCCTCACCGGCACCTTCGCCAACCTGGTCGCCGACCTGACCGCACTGGACGGCGAACTCGCCGAGCACCTGGTCGAGCCGCAGACCCTGCGCGAGTTCGACGAGCGGCTGCTGGACACCCTCGCCACCGTCAAGCTCACCAACGACGACCTGCGGGCCGTCCCGGCCACCGCCCGGGCCCGGCTGGAACTGCTGCGCCTCGTCGAGGACTACCGGCGCCGCAAGCGCTCCGCCGGGCTGATGGACTTCGGCGACCAGATCGCCGCCGCCGCCCGCCTCGCCCAGCAGCGCCCGGAGGTCGGCGAGCTGCTGCGCGGCCAGTTCAAGGTGGTGCTGCTGGACGAGTACCAGGACACCTCGGTCGCCCAGCGGCTGATGCTCGCCGGCCTGTTCGGCGCCCCCGGCGACGGAACCGGCACCGGCAGCGGCCACCCGGTGACCGCCGTCGGCGACCCCTGCCAGGCGATCTACGGCTGGCGCGGCGCCTCGGTGGCCAACCTCGACGAGTTCCCCCGGCACTTCCCGAAGGCCGACGGCCGCCCCGCCGACCGCTACGCGCTCAGCGAGAACCGCCGCAGCGGCGGCCGCCTGCTCGCCTTCGCCAACGAACTCGCCGCCCCGCTGCGGGAGATGCACGAGGGCGTGGAGGCGCTGCGCCCGGCCCCCGGCGCCGAGCGGGACGGCTACGTGCGCGCGGCGCTGCTGCCCACCCACGCCGAGGAGGTCGACTGGCTGGCCGACTCGATCGCCCACCTGGTGCGCACCGGCACCGCGCCCGGCCGGATCGCCGTGCTGTGCCGCGGCGGCGCGGCCTTCCCGGACATCCACGCCGCGCTGGTCGCCCGGGAGGTGCCGGTCGAGGTGGTCGGCCTCGGCGGGCTGCTGCAGCTGCCCGAGGTGGCCGACCTGGTGGCGGTCTGCGAGGTGCTGCAGGACCCGACCGCCAACGCCGCGCTGGTGCGCCTGCTGATCGGCCCGCGCTGGCGGATCGGCCCGCGCGACCTCGCCCTGCTCGGCCGCCGGGCCGCCGACCTGGTGCGCACCGACCACCCCGAGGGCGTCGAGGCGCTGGCCGCGGCCGTCGCCGAGGCCGACCCGACCGAGGTGGTCTCGCTGGCCGACGCGGTGGAGACCTTCCTCGACGCCTCGGCCGGCGACGAGGGGAAGCCCGACGACCTGCCGTTCTCCGCCGAGGCGCGGGTGCGCTTCGCCCGGCTCGCCGCCGAGCTGCGCGACCTGCGCCGCTCGCTCGCCGACCCGCTGATGGACGTGCTGCACCGGGTGCTGTCCGTCACCGGCCTGGAGGTCGAACTCGCCGCCTCCCCACAGGCCCTGGCCGCCCGGCGGCGGGAGACCCTGCACGCCTTCCTGGACGTCGCCGCCTCCTTCGCCGACCTCGACGGCGACCCGGGCCTCGCCGCCTTCCTCGGCTTCCTGCGCGCCGCCCAGGAGTACGAGCGCGGCCTGGACAGCAGCCTGCCCGGCGGAGAGGACACCGTGAAGGTGCTCACCGCGCACAAGTCCAAGGGCCTGGAGTGGGACGTGGTCGCCGTCCCCGGCCTGGTACGGGGCGCGTTCCCGTCGTCCAGCCCGCGCGAACGCTGGACGAGCACCAAGCGCGTGCTCCCGCACGCCCTGCGCGGCGACGCCGAAACGCTGCCCGACGTGCGCGGCGGGTGGAACGGGAAGTCGATGACGGCCTTCAAGAAGGAGCTGGCCGACCACTCCGCCGTCGAGGAACTGCGCCTGGGCTACGTGGCGTTCACCCGCCCCCGGTCGCTGCTGCTGGCCTCCGGGCACTGGTGGGGGCCGAGCCAGAAGACCGTCCGCGGCCCGTCCGACTTCCTGGAGCGGCTGCGCGAGCACTGCGAGCGGCCCGGCGCCGGCGAGGTCGAGCACTGGGCCGAGCAGCCGGAGAAGGGCGCCGAGAACCCGGCGCTGGCCTCCCCGGTCGAGCGCCCCTGGCCGCTGCCGCTGGACCCGGCCGCCCAGCACGCCCGCCGCCGGGTCGCCGAGGTGGTGCGCGCGCGGGTGGCGGGCGCGGCGGCCCCCGAGGCCGAGGAGCTGACCTCCGAGGACCAGCGCCAGGTCGCCTCCTGGGACCGCGATCTGACCGCGCTGCTGGGCGAGTTGGAGCGCTCCCGGCGCACCGCGCGGGACGTGCCGCTGCCCGCCTCGCTGTCCGCCACCCAGCTGCTGCGCCTCGCCGCCGACCCGGACGGCTTCGCGCACGAGCTGGCCCGTCCGATGCCGCGCCCCCCGCAGCCGGCGGCCCGGCGCGGCACCCGCTTCCACGCCTGGGTGCAGTCCCGGATCGAGCCGCTGCTGCTGGTCGAGCCCGGCGCGCTGCCCGGCGCCGACGACGACGGCATCGAGGACGAGCAGGACCTGGAGCGGCTCAAGGAGGCGTTCCTGCGCACCCCGTACGCGCAGCGCAAGCCCCACCGGGTGGAGGCGCCGTTCCAGCTGGTGCTGGCGGGACGGGTGGTGCGGGGACGGATCGACGCGGTCTACCGGGAAGATGACGCGTTGTCGGAATCCGGTGGTGCGTCACGCTACGAAGTGGTGGACTGGAAGACCCACCGGGAGGAGACCGCCGACCCGTTGCAGCTCGCGGTCTACCGGCTGGCCTGGGCCGAGCACGCGGGCGTCGATCCCGAGCAGGTCACGGCTTCCTTCCTGTACGTCCGCAGCGGACGGATCGTCCGTCCCGCAGGACTTCCCGACCGAAAAGAGTTGGAACGGCTCCTGATCGGGAACAGTGACTATTGAGTCACACAGAGCATCCAAGTCATCACGCCAGTGCCCGAAACCTGTGCGTCATGCACGTTTCGCGCCTATTGTGGGGTCGGTAACCGGTCAACCCCCGTGCTCCGGCCGCCAGCGAGGCCCGTATTCCCTGACCCTCAGTCATCACCGCAGGTGCCCTCGGGCATCGGCGTCTTCTGCTGGAGAGACCGAAGTTGAGCGCGACCGGATGGATCAGAGAGCGGTTCACCGGGCCGACACCGGGGCCCGCTCCGCGCGCGACCGGCACCTGGCCGAGGACGGCGCTGGCGCTGCCGTTCATCGGCATGGTGCTGATCGTCGCCCTCGACTACCTCAGCGGCACCGAGGTGACGGTCGAACCGGCCCTCACCGCCGTACCCGCGCTGGCCGCCGTGGTCAGCCGCCGAACCTGGTACCCGCTCGCCATCGGTCTGGGCACCGAGGCGGCGGCCTTCCTGATGGCCTTCCGCAGCGACACGCTCGGCGAATCCGTGCACGCCGCCAGCGTCTTCGCGATCCTGCTCGTCGCCGCGATCGGCTGGGTCAGCGCCACCCTGAGACTGCGCCAGGAACAGGCGTTGGCCGACGCCCAGCTGGTCGCCTCGATCGCCCGCCGGGTGCTGCTGCGGCCCGTCCCCGAACGGGTCGGCACCGTCCGGGCGGCCGTCCACTACGAGGCCGCCGCCGCGCACGCCCGGATCGGCGGCGACCTCTACGAGGTGGTCAACACCCGGCACGGGGTGCGGGCCGTGGTCGGGGACGTCCGCGGCAAGGGCCTCGGCGCGGTGGAGACGGCCGCCGCCGTGCTCGGCGCCTTCCGCGAGGCGGCCCACCAGGAGGCCGCCCTGGACCGGGTGGCCGGCTGGCTGGCCGTCAGCCTCGACCGCGCCCTGCACGAGAACGACCACCCGGGCGTGGAGGAGGAGTTCGTCACCCTGGTGCTGATCGGCGTCCGCCCCGACGGCGCCGCGGAGATCGTCAACTGCGGCCACCCGGCCCCGCTGCTGCTGCGCGGCGGCGAGGTCAGCCCGCTCGAACTCGCCGAGACCGTACCGCCGCTGGGCGTCCTCGACCCGGCCGACGTCCGCCCGCCGGTGCACCGGCTGCTGCTCCAGGGCGAGGACCGGGTGCTGCTGTTCACCGACGGGGTGATCGAGGCCCGCGACCGGGCCGGCGTCTTCTACCCGCTCGCCGAACGCCTCCCGCGCTGCGCCGCCGGCCGCCCGGCCGACGTCCTGCAGCGCCTGCACGAGGACGTGGTACGCCACGTCGGGCGCCAGCTCGGCGACGACGCGGCCATGCTGCTGCTCCAGTTCGACCCGCCGCCCGCGCTCGGGCCCGGAGCACCCCGGGGCGCGGCCACCGTCCACCTCCCGCAGCAGGCCGGGGTCCTGGCGCGCCACTGAGGACCCAGAGGACCCAGAGGACCTACAGGGACACCTCGACCAGCAGCGGGCGGTGGTCCGACACCACCGCGCGCGGCGCCGCCGCCGGGCCGACCGCCGTCCGCGGCACACCGATCGCCAGCACGTGGTCGAACTGCACCGCCGGCCGGTGCGAGGGGTAGGTCGGCGTGCGCGCCAGGTCGTACCAGCCCTGCAGGCGCGGCCGCGGCTCGCGCACCCGGCGCCGGCGCGGCTCGGTCAGCGCGGGCCGGGCCCGCCGGGCCGCCCGCAGCTCGCGCACCCGCGCCCGCGGCGCGGTGCGCTCCAGCGCCGTCGCCCCGCCGAGCACCGTCCGCGGCACGGCGCCGACCAGGTTGAAGTCGCCCAGCACCAGGTACGGCCGGGGCAGGTCGGCGATCCAGCGCCGGATGCCGGCCAGCTGCGCCATGTTCCAGCCGGGGACGAAGGACAGGTGCGCCGCCACCACGGTGAACGGCCCGTGCTCGCCCTCCAGGACGGCCGCCAGCGCCGCCCGCGGCTCGTCCGGCACCGGGGTCAGCCCGCGCCGCCCGGCCACCCGCAGCGGCAGCCCGAACGGGGCCGGGGCGAACCGGCGGGCCCGCCAGTGCCGGACCGGAAGCCTCGTCAGCAGCGCCGTCCCGTACGAGGGCGCGGCGCCGTCGCCGACCTCGTCCGGCCCGTACACCCGCAGGCCGACCGGACCGGACAGCTCCGGCACCCAGCCCGCCACCGGCGCCGGGCGGCCGTGCAGCGCGGCGGCGAAGCGCCAGTCCTTGGCGCCCATCGCCGCGGCGGCCACCGCCGCCTGGTCGGTGAGGCCGGAGCGCGCCTGGTGGCGGTCCACCTCCTGGAGCGCCAGCACGTCGGCGTCCAGCGCGGCCACCGCCTCGGCCAACGGCCCGCCGGGGTCGGACGGGTAGGGCCGCGGCGCGCCGTCCGGGGCGAGCGGCTGTCCGTGCAACAGATTGAAGGTGGCGATGCGCAACTGGCTCACACCGCACGACGGTACCCGGTCCCCGGGGGAGGGGGGCCCGGCTTGAGGCGGTAGGGCATACCGGGTATACATACTCGGTATGTCCATCCGTCACGGTCTGCTCGCCCTGCTCGACCAGGGCCCGCGCTACGGCTACCAGCTGCGCACCGAGTTCGAGGCGCGCACCGGCGCCACCTGGCCGCTCAACGTCGGGCAGGTCTACACCACGCTGTCGCGACTGGAGCGCGACGGGCTGGTCGAGCCGGCGGGGGAGGACGGCGAGGGCCACCAGTTCTACGCCGCCACCGACGCCGGCCGGGAGGAGCTGCGGTCCTGGTTCGACACCCCGGTGCCCCGGACCAACCCCCCGCGCGACGAACTGGCGATCAAGCTCGCCATGGCGGTCACCGTCCCCGGAGTGGACGTCTCCGCCGTCGTCCAGGGCCAGCGCCGGCACAGCATCAAGGCGCTCCAGGACTACACCCGGCTCAAGGGCCGGGCCCTCGCCGGCGAGAAGCGCCCCGGCGTGGTGCCCTCCGCCAGCAACGACCTCGCCTGGCTGCTCGTCCTCGACCAGCTGATCTTCCAGACCGAAGCGGAGATCCGCTGGCTCGACCACTGCGAGACCCGGCTCGCCCAGCAGGCCGAGCTCCTGCAGGCCCGCACCGCCGAGGCCGCCCGCGACGACGGCGCGCCCGCGAAACGCGGCCGCCGCCTGCGGGCTTGAGCCCACCGCCCGAGCGCATCGCCCGAGCGCACCGCCCGAGCGCATCGCTTGAGCCCACCGCCCGAGCGCATCGCCCGAGCGCACCGCCCGAGCGCACCGCTTGAGCCCACCGCCTGATTCCGCGCGCGTGAGTCCGCGCGCCACCCGAACCACCAGGCTCGGCCCGACTCCGAGCCCACACCCAGCACAAGGGGGGAATTCGTGTCCCACACCCAAGAGGCCCGGCAGACGCCGGTGCTCCACCTGGAGAACGTCACCCGGGTCCACGGCCACGGCGCCGCCGAGGTCCAGGCCCTGCGCGGCGTCGACCTCAAGGTCCACCCCGGCGAGTTCGTCGCCGTCATGGGCCCCTCCGGGTCCGGCAAGTCGACCCTGCTCACCCTGGCCGGCGGCCTGGACACCCCGAGCGGCGGCCAGGTCCTGGTCGAGGGCGTCGCCCTCGGCGGCCTCAACCGCAAGAAGCTCGCCCAGGTCCGCCGCCGCTCCGTCGGCTACGTCTTCCAGGACTACAACCTGATCCCGGCGCTCACCGCCGCCGAGAACATCTCGCTGCCGCGCGAACTCGACGGGCTGTCCACCCGCGCCGCCCGCCGCGAGGCCCTCGTCGCCCTGGAGGAACTCGGCATCCCCGAGCTCGCCGACCGGTTCCCCGACGACATGTCCGGCGGCCAGCAGCAGCGCGTCGCCATCGCCCGCGCCCTGATCGGCGACCGCCGCCTCGTCCTCGCCGACGAGCCCACCGGCGCCCTCGACTCCACCACCGGCGAAGCCGTGCTCGCCGTCCTGCGCGCCCGCTGCGACGCCGGCGCCGCCGCCATGATGGTCACCCACGAGGCCCGGCACGCCGCCTGGGCCGACCGGGTCGTCTTCCTGCGCGACGGCCGGATGGTCGACGAGTCCGTCAGCCAGGACGCCGCCAGCCTGCTTGTCACCGCCGCCGGCAACGCCCTGAAGGTGGACGAGTGAAGCTCAGCGCCTGGCGGGTCGCCCTGCGCATAGCCCGCCGCGACGCCCTGCGCGCCAAGGGCCGCAGCGCCCTCGTCATCGCGATGGTCGCCCTGCCCGTCCTCGGCGTCACCGGCGCCGACGTCGTCTTCCGCAGCGCCGAGCTCACGCCCACCGAACAGGTGGCGCGGCTCATCGGCCAGGCCGCCGGCGAGCTGAGCGTGGTCGAGGCCGGCTCCACCGTCAAGCAGGCGCCGGACCCCGACAAGGGCTTCACCGTCAAGGACCCCAAGGACGACGCCAAGGAGGGCGAAGCCCCCGCGTACACCCCCGTCCAGCGGCGCTCCCTGGACACCGCCCCCGCCGAGCTGGCCCGCCAGCTGCTCCCGGCCGGCGCCGTCCTGGTGCCGGAGCTCTCGGGTCCGTACACCGCCGCGAGCAGCGCCCAGGGCCTGCTCAGCACCCGGGTCGGCGAGGCCGACCTGACCGACCCGGTCTGGCAGGGCCGGGTGAACCTGGTCCAGGGCCGCGCCCCGGCCGCCGACACCGAGGCCGCCGTCACCACGGACTTCCTCAAGCGCTCCGGCCTCAAGGTCGGCGACAAGACCGCCGTCCGCGGCCTGGAGTCCGCCCCCTTCACCATCAGCGGTGTCTACGAGTACCCCGGTGAGCTGCGGGCCACCGAACTGACCGCCCGCCCCGGCACCCTGCTGGAGCGGCTCGCCAAGGCCACCAGGACGGACAACGCCCGCGAGGCCGGCACCGAGACCTCCCGCTGGCTCGTCAAGCTCCCGGCCGGGGCCGCGCTCGACTGGAACAAGGTCAAGGAGGTCAACGAGTACGGCTTCACCGTGACCTCCCGCGCCGTCCTGCTCGACCCGCCGGCCCGCGCCGACGTCCCCTACTACGTCGAGCAGAAGTCGCGCGGCGGCGAGGAGACCTCCTACCTCAACCGGACCGACGTCGTCATCCTCGCCACCGTCGTCGGCATGGCCCTGCTGGAGATCGTCCTCCTCGCGGGCCCCGCCTTCGCCGTCGGCGCACGGCGCTCGCGGCGGCAGCTCGGGCTGCTGGCCGCGGCCGGCGGTGAACGCGCCAACGTCCGCTCGGTCGTGCTCGGCGGCGGCATCGTCCTCGGTGTCACCGGCGCCCTGGTCGGCCTCGGCCTGGGCGTCGGCCTGGTCGCCCTGCTGCGCACCAGCGCCGAGGACTACTCCGGCAAGCGCTTCGGCCACTTCAACCTGCAGCCGCTCGACCTGCTCGGCATCCTCCTGGTCGGTCTCGTCACCGGCCTGCTGGCCGCCGTCGTGCCCGCCGTCCAGGCCTCCCGCCAGGACGTCGTCGCCGCGCTGACCGGCCGCGACACGCTCAAGCCGCCGAGCCGCAAGCTCGCCGTCCTCGGTCTGCTGATGCTCGGCGGCGGCGCCGCCCTCGCCCTGTTCGGCGCGACCAGCGGCATCGGCAACCGCAGCGTCGCCGTCCTCGGCGGCTCGGTCGTCGCGGAGCTCGGCATGGTCGTCCTGACGCCCTACCTGGTCGGGCTCTTCGGCCGGCTCGGCCGCTGGCTCTCGCTCGGCCCCCGGCTCGCCCTGCGCGACTCGGTGCGCCACCGCGGCCGCACCGCGCCCGCCGTGGCCGCCGTGATGGCCGCCGTCGCCGGCTCCGTCGCGGTCAGCGTCTACATGGCCAGCTACGAGGAGCAGAACCGGCGCGACTACGTCGCCTCCGGGCCCTCCAAGGCCGTGATGCTCGGCAGCGGCTGGATGACCGACGCCGACAGCAAGCTGCTGCCGCAGGCGCGCGAGGCCGTCGAACGCAGCATCCCCGACCTCGGCCAGCGCGCCGACGTCCAGCGCGTCGAGCCCAAGGGCAACTGCCCCGACGGCAGCTTCTGCGGCTACATCAGGGTCGAGGTGCCCAAGGCGGACCGCTGCCCCGCCCTCGACCCGACCAACGAGCTCGACCCCGCGGAGCACTACCGGATCATGGGGACGGACCCGCGCTGCAAGTCGGACAACCGCCGCAGCACCCCGTACACCGCGCTGGTCGCCGGCGACGCCACCCTGCTGCGCAACCTCTACGGCGTCACCGACCAGGGGGCCGGCCAGGCCCTCGCGGCCGGCAAGGCCGTGGTCTTCGACCCCCGGTACCTCAAGGACGGCAAGCTCGCCCTCCAGTACACCCTGCCGGTCCACCCCGATTCGAGCGGCAACTCCCGGGAGAAGCCGGTCACCACCGAGATCGCCGTGGACGCCGTCCTCGTCGACTCCTCGGTGCCGGCCCCGGGCCAGGCCGTGGTCAGCCCGGCCACCGCGGCCCGGCTCGGCTTCGCCACCGCTCCGGCCGGCTCGGTCTGGCTGCCCGCCGCGATGCCCTCCGACGGCGCCCAGCAGAAGGCCGACGGCGCGATGGCCAAACTCACCGACCACACGATGCTCAAGATCGAACGCGGCTACGAGTCCCGGGCCGGACTGGTCCAGCTCGGCCTGAACGTCTTCGCGGCCATCGTCGCCCTCGGCGCGGCCGGCATCGCCACCGGACTGGCCGCCGCCGACTCCCAGCGCGACCTGACCACCCTCGCGGCGGTCGGCGCCGAACCCCGCATCCGGCGCTCGCTGTCCGGCTTCCAGTGCGGGGTGATCGCCGCCATGGGCGCCCTGCTCGGCGCGGTCTGCGGCGTGGTGCCAGGGGTGGCGCTGCGCAAGGTCGAGGCCGCGACGGGCGGCTACCCCGGGATGAGCGCCGCCGAGCTGGCCAACAAGGCGATCGTGGTCTTCCCGTGGCCCACCATCGCCGCCACCGTGGTGCTGCTGCCGCTGCTCGCGGCCGGCCTGGCCGCCGTGATGACCCGCTCGCGGATCACCCTGCTGCGCCGCTCGGGCTGAGCCCGGCGCACCCGTCCGTCACCCCCGTCGCGCACCCCTGTCGCGGCGGGGGTGACGCATGTTACAGAGCCGGGAACGCCCGGCAGCCGGACGGCCGGGGCGGGCACCCGCACGGGCGAACTACAGTCGTCGGTATGACGAGAACCCCGGACAGCGTCGTCCGCTCCTACATCGACCAGCACCAGGCCGCGTTCCTCGCCGACCTCTCCGAGTGGCTGGCCATCCCCTCCGTCTCCGCCGACCCGGCCCGGGCCGGCGAGGTGCGGCGCTCGGCCGAGTGGCTGGCCGCCAAGCTGGGGGAGACCGGCTTCCCGGTCGCCGAGGTGTGGGAGACCGACGGACTGCCGGCGGTGTTCGCCGAGTGGCCTTCCGGGGACCCGTCCGCGCCGACCGTCCTGGTCTACGGGCACCACGACGTGCAGCCCGCGGCCCGGGAGGACGGCTGGGACACCGAGCCGTTCACCCCGACCGTGGTCGACGGCCGGCTGTACGCGCGCGGCGCCGCCGACGACAAGGGCCAGGTGTTCTTCCACACCCTGGGGGTGCGCGCCCACCTGGCCGCCACCGGCCGCACCGCGCCGGCCGTCAACCTCAAGCTGCTGATCGAGGGCGAGGAGGAGTCCGGCTCGCCGAACTTCGCCGACCTGGTCCGGCGCGAGGCCGGGCGGCTGGCCGCCGACGTGGTCGTCATCTCGGACACCGGCATGTGGTCCGCGACCACGCCGACCGTCTGCACCGGCATGCGCGGCCTGGCCGACGCCCAGATCGACCTGTACGGGCCGGACACCGACATCCACTCCGGCTCCTTCGGCGGGGCCGTCCCCAACCCGGCCCAGGTCGCGGCCGAGCTGGCCGCCGCCCTGCACGACGCCGACCGCAGGGTCGCGATCCCGGGCTTCTACGACGGCGTCGTCGAGCTGACCGGGACCGAGCGCGAGCTGTTCGCCGAGCTGCCCTTCGACGAGGAGCAGTGGCTGCGGGTCGCCAAGTCGTACGGCACCCGCGGCGAGGCCGGCTACTCCACCCTGGAGCGGATCTGGGCCCGCCCGACCGCCGAGGTCAACGGCATCTGGGGCGGCTACACCGGCCCCGGCGGCAAGACCATCGTCCCCGCCTCGGCGCACCTCAAGCTGTCCTTCCGGCTGGTCGCCGGGCAGGAGGTGGAGCAGGTCCGCGAGGCGGTGCGGGACTGGGTGGCCGGGCGGGTGCCCGAGGGCGTCCGGTACGAGCTGGTCTTCCCCGGCGCGACCCGGCCCTGCCTGACCCCGCTGGACCACCCGGCGCTCCAGTCCACCGTCCGGGCGATGGGGCGGGCCTTCGAGCAGAAGATCCTCTTCACCCGCGAGGGCGGCTCCGGCCCGGCCGCCGACCTCCAGGACGCGCTGGGCGCGCCGGTGCTGTTCCTCGGCATCTCGGTGCCCTCGGACGGCTGGCACTCGGTCAACGAGAAGGTCGAGCTGGACCTGCTGGCCAAGGGCGTGGAGACGGCCGCGTACCTCTGGGGCGACCTGGCCGAGAACTTCCGGCCGGGGGCATGACGCCCACCGCGCGCACCATGGCAGCCAGATCACTCATCCGGATGATTCACCACGTGGGGATGGAACAGACGTGAGCACCGTGCCTGAGACCGAGCGCCCGCTGCCCCTGGCCCTGGCCCGGTCCGGGGTGGACCGGGCGGCCGAGCACCGCCTCGACGAGCCCTGGCTGGCGGCCGCCTGGAGCCACCCGAACACCCGGGTGCTGCCGATCGCCGGCGGCGAGGCGTTCGTGGTCGACACCGCGCAGGGCACCGAACTCGTGCTGATGCCCTCCTTCGAGGCCCCGCAGACCGGCGACCGGTACTTCCTCGGCACCGACCAGGACGGCGTCTCGTACTTCGCGCTGGCCGGCGAGAGCCTGCCCGGGCGGCTGGACGGCGACGCCCGGCCGGCCGGGCTGCGCGAGGTCGGCGGGCTGCTGTCGGACCGGGACGCCGGGCTGCTGGTGCACGCCGTGGCGCTGGAGCACTGGCACCGGCTGCACAGCTTCTGCTCGCGCTGCGGGCACCCGACCGAGAAGGCCGGCGCCGGGCACGTGCGGCGCTGCACCTCCTGCGCGGCCGAGCACTACCCGCGCACCGACCCGGCGGTGATCATGGTGATCACCGACGAGCAGGACCGCTGCCTGCTCGGCCGTCAGGCGCTGTGGCCGGAGGGCCGCTGGTCGACGCTGGCCGGCTTCGTCGAGCCGGGGGAGTCGATCGAGCAGGCGGTGGCCCGCGAGGTGCACGAGGAGGCGGGCGTCAAGGTCGGCGAGGTGCGGTACGTGGCCAGCCAGCCCTGGCCGTTCCCGTCCAGCCTGATGCTCGGCTTCCTGGGCCGGGCGCTGCCCGGCGGCACCGAGATCACCGTGGACGGCGAGGAGCTGGCCGAGGCGCGCTGGTTCTCCCGCGAGGAGCTGCGCGCCGGGATGGAGGCGGGCGAGATCCTGCCGCCGTCCGGCATCTCGATCGCCCGGCACCTGGTCGAGCTCTGGTACGGGGAGCCGCTGCCCTCGGCGGCGCGCTGGTAATCCAGGACGAAAGGGGGGCGCGTGGTCAATTCCATGCGCCCCCCTTTTTCTCTCCAACCCCTTCCCGAATTCACCACGACCAGCTGTTCGTATCCGGACGGGCCAGTTCTGCTACCGGGAGGGGTCGGCGCGGGGGCGCATTCAACCCGCTCGGACGATATTGCCGGAAACGGCTGATACCGGCTCACCGCGCTCGCTACATTCACGAGGGTGACAATCCCCCGGGGCACCGCCCAATCCCCCAAATACCAGCGCCTCGCCGCCGACCTGCGCCGCCGGATCGCCGAGGGCGAGTTCACCGCCGACGCAGCCCTGCCGGTCGAGAGCGAACTGGAGCGCCAGTACGGCGTCGCCCGCAACACCGTCCGGCTCGCCGTCGACGTCCTGGTCAACGAGGGCCGCCTGGTCCGCCTCCAGGGCAAGGGCACGTACCTGCGCGAACACCCCGTCCTGGACCACCGCGCCTACGGTCCCGGCCTGACCCCCGCGCCGCGCGACTGCCTCGCCGCGCCCTCCGACGTCTACCTCGGCGAGGCCGCCGAAGCCGGGCGGGAACTCGGCACCGACTTCGAGATGATGATCGTCCGGGCCCGGGTGGACATCGCCGAACGGCTCGGGCTGCGCCCCGGCGAGGCCATCGTGGTCCGCCGCCAGCTGCGGCTGCTCGACCGCGAGCCGTACTCCATCGAGGAGAGCCACTACCGGGCCGGCCTCGCCGCCGGCTCCCCGCTGATGGAGCCCGACCCCGTCGAGGGCGGCGACGAGGCGGTGCTCGCCACCCTCGGACGCACCGAGATCGGCGCGGTGGACCACCTGGTCGCGCGGATGCCCGGCCCCGAGGAGGCCCAGTGGTTCCAGGGCGGCCCCGGCGTGCCGCTGATGGTGCAGACCCGCGTCACCTACGACCGGCGCGGGCCGGTGCGGGTCATCGAGACCCGCTACTCGGCCGACCGCAGCCGGCTCGTCTATGGCGTGGGCGACCTCGGCGCCCGCACCACCCTGCCCGCGCCCGCCGCGCCCGTCGACCCGGCCCGGGCCGACGCGCCGTGACGCGCGCCGGCCCCGGCGGCCCGGGCCCGCGGGGCCCGGGTCGGGGCCGGTCGGGCCCGGGCCCGGCGGGTGTGGACCCGGTGGGGTCAGGACGCCAGGGCCTTCTTGACCTGCAGCAGGCTCGGGTTGGTCATCACGACCCGCTCGCCGCCGCCCACCGGCGTCACCAGCACCGTCGGGACGGTCTGGTTCCCGTTGTTCACCGACTCGACGAAGGACGCCGACGCCGGGTCCTCCTCGATGTTGATCTCGGTGTAGCCGATGCCTTCACGGTCCAGCTGGCTCTTGAGTCGGTTGCAGTACCCACACCAGGTCGTGCTGTACATCGTCACGGTGCCGGACATCGAGGGGGCTCCTTCGAAAGAGGGGGGCGTACGGTCACCGGCAGGAACGTCCACCGGGCGGCGGACATTCCGGAGCGCCGTCGACCGTCGCGCGGAGTGATCATCCTGCGATCGCACCGGGCCTGTGGACAACCCCGTCCGCGATGTCCCCCCGGGCTGAGAGGATGGAACGCATGCAGGAAGACCTCTTGAGCGGCAGCCCCTACGACGGCCCCCACGGCTCCCCCTGGGCCGACCCCGGTGCCGACACGGGCCCGGACGCGGTGCTCGCCGGGCTCGACCCCGAGCAGCGCGCCGTCGCCACCGCCCTGCACGGTCCCGTCTGCGTCCTGGCCGGCGCCGGCACCGGCAAGACCCGCGCCATCACCCACCGGATCGCCTACGGCGTGCGCAGCGGCGTCTACCACCCCCAGCAGGTCCTCGCCGTCACCTTCACCGCCCGCGCCGCCGGCGAGATGCGCGGCCGGCTGCGCCAGCTCGGCGCCGACGGCGTCCAGGCCCGCACCTTCCACGCCGCCGCGCTGCGCCAGCTCCAGTACTTCTGGCCGCGCGCCGTCGGCGGCCCCGTCCCCCAGCTCCTGGAACGCAAGGTCCAGCTCGTCGCCGAGGCCGCCGGCCGCTGCGGCCTGCGCGTCCAGCGCACCGAACTGCGCGACCTCACCGCCGAGATCGAATGGGCCAAGGTCACCCAGATCGCCCCCGAGGACTACCCCGCGGCCGTCGCCAAGTCCGGCCGCGAGGCCCCCCGCGACCCGGCCGAGACCGCCCAGGTCTACCGCGTCTACGAGGAGGCCAAGAGCCGCCGCGGCAGCATGGACTTCGAGGACGTCCTGCTGCTCACCGCCGCCATCCTGGAGGACCGCCCGGACATCGCCGACCAGGTCCGCTCCCAGTACCGGCACTTCACCGTCGACGAGTACCAGGACGTCTCCCCGCTCCAGCAGCGCCTGCTCGACCGGTGGACCGGCCCCGACGGCGGCGCCAGCCTCTGCGTCGTCGGCGACGCCAGCCAGACCATCTACTCCTTCACCGGCGCCACCCCCGACTACCTGCTCAACTTCCGCACCCGGCACCCCGAGGCGACGGTGGTCAAGCTGGTCCGCGACTACCGCTCCACCCCCCAGGTCGTCCACCTCGCCAACGGACTGCTCGCCCAGGCGCGCGGCGAGGCCGCCCGGCACCGCCTGGAGCTCGTCTCCCAGCGCGAGGCCGGCCCCGAGCCGGTCTACACCGAGTACGAGGACGAGCCCACCGAGGCCGAGACCACCGGCCGCCGGATCAAGGACCTGCTCGCCGCCGGGGTGCGCGCCAGCGAGATCGCCGTGCTGTTCCGCACCAACGGCCAGTCCGAGGTCTACGAGCAGGCCCTCGCCGACCTCGGCGTGCCCTACCAGCTCAAGGGCGCGGAACGGTTCTTCGAGCGCCCCGAGGTCCGGGACGCCGGCGTGCTGCTGCGCGGCGCCGCCCGGGCCGCCTCCGACCCGCTCACCGACGACGCCCCCGACCTGGCCGGCCAGGTCCGCGCGGTCCTGGCCACCCGCGGCTTCACCGCCGACCCCCCGGCCGGCTCCGGCGCCGTCCGGGACCGCTGGGAGTCGCTGGCCGCCCTGGTCCGGCTGGCCGAGGAGTTCGAGCGCACCCGCACCGCGGCCGGCCAGACCACCGACCTCGCCGCCTACGTCGCCGAGCTGGACGCCCGGGCCGCGGCCCAGCACGCCCCGGCCGTCGAGGGCGTCACGCTCGCCTCGCTGCACGCCGCCAAGGGCCTCGAATGGGACGCCGTCTTCCTGGTCGGCCTCACCGAGGGCACGCTGCCGATCATCTACGCCAAGACCGACGAGCAGGTCGAGGAGGAACGCCGCCTCCTCTACGTCGGCGTCACCCGGGCCCGCAAGCACCTCAGCCTCTCCTGGGCGCTCTCCCGCTCCCCGGGCGGCCGGGCCAGCCGCAAGCCGACCCGCTTCCTGGACGGGCTGCGCCCCGGCTCCGCCGCCCCGGGCGCGCGCACCGGCGCGCGCGGCGGGCGGGGGGGCGTCGAGCCCGGAGAGCGCTCCGCCGGGCGGCGGGCCCGCGGACCGGTCAAGTGCCGGGTCTGCGACAAGGTGCTCACCGAGGCCGTCGAGCGCAAGCTGCGCCGCTGCGAGAGCTGCCCGTCCACGATGGACGAGGGGCTGTACGAGCGGCTGCGCGAGTGGCGGGCCCGGCAGGCGAAGAAGCAGGGCGCGCCGGCCTACGTGGTGTTCACCGACGCCACGCTGATGGCGATCGCCGAGGACGTGCCCGCCGGCCGCGGTGAGCTGGCGGCCATCTCCGGGGTCGGCGCGATGAAGCTGGACAAGTACGGGGCCGCCGTGCTCTCGTTGTGTGCGGGGGAGGAGCCCGAGGAGGATCCGGACGACGTCGAGGACGGCGGTCCGGCCGATCAGGCCTGAGCAGGTCCGAGCGCGGTCCCAGGGGCCGCTCCGAGGGTTTCGGAACCCGTCGTGTGACGTGCCGAAGAACTCGCGTGAAAAATAGTTTGCGCCGCGTACCGGGAGCGCAATAGCCTGCCGGAGCGGTCAAGGGGACGCGGTCGCACGGGGTGAAACCTGTGCCGATGCCCCTCGCCCGAGAGCTTTACCGAGACAGACATCCGAACATTCGGAGCCAGGGAGACCAGGCTCCGCGAGACGCCGAGAGGAGGCGAAGACAGTGGGAAACATCATGATCACCAAAATGACTGGCCAGACCGTTGTCGCTGCCTCCCTGCGTGCCGCCCGTCTGCGGGCGCTCGCCGAGCTCGGTGGAACCGGTCTGGGTCTCGACACCACCGGTGTCTCCGCTCCCGTTGTCAGTGGTCTTGGACACACTGATCTGTGCCTCACGGGCGGCAGGAGCTTCGAAGGCACCTTTGTCGAGACCGGTCTGTCCCGTGACTGGGCGTCGTTCGGTACGTCGTGCTCCCTGCGCGACGAGCGACCGACCCAGGCACCGAAGGCAGCAGTAGCCGCCGCCATGCATGGCGGCTATGCGCAGGTCGTCGGTGCCGGAAACGCCCAGAAGCAGAACGAGCAGCAGATTAACCAGGCCATGGCCGCCTTCACGGGCGCCGAGGCCATCCGGATGCAGGCCTTCCGCGGCCCTGAACCCTGGAGAGAACGAACCTGAGCCAGCCTCAGGTCGGCACCTCCAGGGCCGCGGAACCCGTCACACCGGGATCCGCGGCCCTTCTGTTTTGTCCGGTACGCAAGACCACCCAGGCCCTCCGGGGCCTCCGGCCCAGCACCACCAGTCACCTGGGCCGGAACCACTGAGAAAAGACGAGGAAGACGCCCACAGTGTCCACGGTCATCACACCGCCCACCCCGTCCGTACCGCCGACAAGCCAGATCACCAAGGCCGACCAGGCCGACCCCCCGGAGGTTCCTTCCATGCAGCTCAGCTCGATCGAGCAGGCCGAGTCCCTCGGTCTCCCCATCCCCTGCCGCGCCTTCGACCCCGAGGTCTTCTTCGCGGAGACGCCGGCCGACGTCGAGTACGCGAAGTCGCTCTGCGGCACCTGCCCGGTGAAGGAGGCCTGCCTGGCCGGCGCCCTGGAGCGGCGCGAGCCGTGGGGCGTCTGGGGTGGCGAGCTGTTCGTCCAGGGCGTCGTGGTGGCGCGCAAGCGTCCCCGTGGCCGTCCGCGCAAGACCGAGGTCATGGCATGAACCCCGCCCACGAGGCCAGGGTCGTCCGCCGGGGAGAGCAGCCCCCGCTGGACAGCGCCCTCCGCCGATCCGTGCGGATCGCCGCCGCCAAGGCCGACGCCGCAGCCCGCATCACGTCCCCGAGCAAGCACCACGAGCAGGACCACGACATGAACCCCGCCGCCGTCGATCCCACCGCCCGCGCCGAGCAGGCCACCGAACGTCAGACCCAGAACAGGATCCTCGAGATGCAACTCCTCCACGAATCCCTGGCCCGTGCCCATATGCAAGACAGGCTGCACGAGGCCGAGAACCAACGGCTCGTCAGCCGGGTCGCCCGGGCCCGCAAGCTCAGGCAGCGGGCCGAGCGGGCCTCGATGCGCGCCCGCAAGGCGCTCGCCGTCGCGCTGATGTAGCGCTGATGCAGGGTCCCGCCGGCCCGGAGGGCCCGTCCTCGACAGGCCCCCGCCGGCTCCGGTCCACGGCCGGCCGCCGGTTCGCCGTCGGACCTTGAACCACCCCCGTCGTGCCGCAGGCCGCTCCCCGTCGTCGGGGGAGCGGCCTGCGGCCGTTGTCTCGCTGTCGGGGTCAGTCCTTGCGGACCCGGGCGGGTTCGGCGGTCCTGGCGGGCTTCACGGGCTTCGTGGGGGTGGCGGGGTTGGCGGGTTCCGCGCGCTCTGCCGACGGCCGCCCGGCGAACTCGGGCAGCCACTCCAGCATCTCCGCGCGGAACGGCGCCTTGGCGCCCAGCTGGCAGAGCACCCCGATGGTGCTCAGCGTCACCCGGTGGATCAGCAGGTACGCGGGCGGCAGGTTCAGCTGCTTGCCCAGGTTGTAGGCGGGCGAGCGCGGGTCGGCGATCCGGGCCGCCTGGGCCCGCATCCAGGTCCGGGTGAAGTGGAAGTTCTCCACCGCGGCCGGCTCGATGATCGGCAGCAGGTAGTCCAGCACCGCGTCCGGGTCCAGCCGGACCGAGGGCTTCACGAAGCCCTCCTCGCGCAGCATCCGGAGCACGCCCGCCGCGTCCCCGGCCAGCGCCATCCGCAGCGAGGCCCCGATCGGGGCCGGCAGCCCGCCGGGCAGCCGGTCCACCGTGCCGAAGTCCAGCACGCCCAGCCGCCAGCCCGACACCGGGCCGTCGTCCTTCAGCAGCCGGAAGTTGCCCGGGTGCGGGTCCGCGTGCAGCAGGCCGGTCCGGGACGGGCCGGCGAACAGGAACCGGGCCAGCAGCTGCCCGGCGCGGTCGCGCTCCTCCTGGGTGCCGCCCGCGATCACCTCGGCCAGCGGGGTGCCGCCCATCCACTCGGTGACCAGCACCTGGTCGGCCTGGGCCACCACGCCCGGCACCACGATGTCCGGGTCGTCCGTGAACTCCTCGGCGTGGCGGCGCTGGGCCTGCGCCTCCAGCTCGTAGTCCAGCTCCTCCGAGACGCGCTCGCGCAGCTCGGTGATCAGCGGCTTGATGTCCAGCCCGGGGATCAGCGGGCCCAGCAGCCAGGCCACCCGGCTCAGCTGCGAGAGGTCCGCGAGCAGCGCGTCCCCCGCACCCGGGTACTGCACCTTGACGGCGACCGTGCGGCCGTCGTGCCAGACCGCCTTGTGCACCTGTCCGATCGAGGCGGCGGCCGCGGGCCGGTCGTCGAACTCCCGGAACAGCCCGCGCCAGTCGTCACCGAGCCGCTGGGCGAGCGCGGTGTGCACCTTGGCGGCGGGCATCGGGGGAGCGGCGTCCTGGAGCTTGGTGAGCGCCGCCCGGTACGGCCCGGCGACCTCCTCGGGCAGCGCGGCCTCGAAGACGGACAGCACCTGCCCGAACTTCATCGCCCCGCCCTTGAGTTCGCCGAGGACCTTGAACAGCTGGTCCGCGGTGGCCTGTTGGAGCTCGGCGGTGACCACCTCGGCGGAGCGGCCGCCGATCCGCTTGCCCAGGCCGAGCGTGGCGCGACCGGCTATCCCCAGCGGCAGGGCGGCGAGCCGTGCCGTGCGGGTCACTGCCTTGCGCGGAAGATCGCTCACCCCGGGCCTCCATTCCCTGGCCCCCCGGTTCCGGACGGCCGACCATCTCTACGCCATTGTGCCCGCTCCCTGCTGCGTGCCCCTCGGAATTCCGTGGGGCGGGGCGGAGAGTGGCCTCCCTTTGCGGGGAGTTGGGCGGCTTGGTCCGGGGAGGGCGGGGGTGGGGGCAGGTGGTTGCTGCGCAGGAAGTCGGCTCGGCCGACTTCCTGCGCAGTGTTGTGATGCTGCTCGCTTCCCTCTTCCCCGGGGCCCCTCCCCCCTCCCCCCTCCCCGCCCACCGCCCACCGCCCACCGCCCACCGCCCACCGCCCACCACCCACCACCCACCGCACCCACAACCCACCCACCCACCTCGTACCCCGAGCGGTGGTGCCCCGTCCTCTCTGCCGGTCCGTGCCGTGCCCGATCTGTGCCCGGTCAGTGCCCGTGCCCGTGCCGTGCCATGGCCTGTGCCTTGCCCGGGGCAGGGCACGGACCCTGGGAGGCCTCGCACCCGCCCGTGGGGCTTGTCGGCCCCGGCCGGGGGTTCGTCGGGACGGCGGGCCCATCCCGGCCATCGGCTCGTATGGCCGGGTGGGTGCCCGTGGTCCCGTGGGGAGGCCGGAGGCTGCCGAGCCGTGCAGCCGCCGGGCCTGCTCCCGTCAGACTCGTTCTTCTCCTCCTCCGTTCCTCACCCCGGGGGCAGCGGCTGCCAGAGGCAGCCGCAGTCCGGGTGCCCGCGCAGTCGCAGGCGCCGTGGCATGCCGTCCCCGGCCGAGACCTCGCACCAGCCGTCCACGCTCGGTGGGCGCCCGCCGTCCAGGAACACCTGGACGTGCAGGGCCGCCAGGCCGGCGACCGCCGTCGCGAGCGCCGTGTCGCAGGCCGGGGTACGGGCCCGGCCGGGCCCTCCGTCGGCCAGCTGGGCCAGGACTCTCGGCCAGGCGGCGTCCTCGTCCTCCCGCCGCAGCACCAGGCAGTGCCCGCAGGCCGACATCCCGGGGATCACCAGTGGCCCGATGACGCCGAACTCCTCGACCACGCCCACGTAGAGGTGCGGCACCCCGGCCCGCAGCAGCAGCCGGGCCTCGTACGTCCCGCCCGCGAAGGCGGCGCTGCCGTCCCGGGGCGCGAGGACCACGAAGTCCGGTGGCGGGTCCCCGGGCCGGCGGCGGGGCACGGGCGCCGGTGGCCGCCCCGCCGCGCGCTGCACGGCCTCCCGGGCCGCCGTCGAGCGCAGCCGGCCGACGTCCCCGGGCGGCAGCCCGGCGGGGGAGCAGTCGCCGGGTTTCACCCGGCCGGTGTCCGCGACCGTGACCGTGCCAGTGCCGCCCGCCGCGAGCACCGCCGCCACGGCGGCGCCGACCCGGCCCGCGCCGCGCACCTCGATCCGCGCGTCGGCCCGGCGGCCCAGGACCGCCGGTGCGGCGCCCGGCCCGGAGTGGACCAGGGAGAGCGAGGCGAGGTCCGGTTCGAGCAGGTCCCGCTGCTGCGCGGGGAAGCGGGCCAGCGCGCGGCAGCCGGCCTCCGCGTCGTCCAGCAGGCCGGTCTCCTCCAGGCCGGTGAGCAGGGTGTCGGTCGGTTCGCGGCCGAGCCCGATGCGTTCTCCCTCGTTCAGGAGCTCCGGTCGGTCGCGCGTCCCGTCGAGCAGCGCGAGGAAGTCGCAGAGGGTCTTGTCGGCGTTGCCGAGCACCCCGGCGAACCGGGTGACGGTGCCGAACTGCAGGGTCTCCGAGTCCCGCCAGCTGCGGGACAGCGCGGGCTTGAGGGCGAGGCGCACGACGATCTTCCTTCCGATCGTTTCCGGACGGCTGACCGCAGCTTGCCCCATCACGCCGATGTCGTGCGCAGAGTTATCCACAGGTCTGTGCTTATGATCACCCCATCCGTTCGCACGCCCTGTGGATAACTGGCCATCCTCCCCGAGGTCGCTTTCCGGACACCCCCCGTCGACTTTTCGTTCCCGATCGCTCCATGAAAGATTCCGGCCATGGCAGCGGACTTCTGTCCGTGGTACCGGGTAACGTCGTGTGCCATGGCAGCCGAGCGGGACTCCCATCCACCGGCGTCGCGTCGGCGTGCCCCCGCAGCGTCCGGGTCGCAGGTCGCGGCGCCGAACACGCGCGGGCGCCCGGACCAGCGGCAGCAGCCGGGGCCGGCCCCGTCGCAGCCGCCGCCCGCCGGTGCCACGGCCCCCGAGGCGCACGACCGCAGCCGGGTCGAGGTGCGCCGCAGCGCCCGCCGCAGCCGTACCGTCTCCGCCTACCGCGAGGGCGACCGCACCATCGTGCTGATCCCGGCCCGGATGTCGCACGCCGAGGAGCAGCGCTGGGTCGCGCAGATGCTGGAGAAGCTCGCCGCCCAGGAGTCCCGGCGGATCCCCGGGGACGAGGCCCTGATGGCCCGGGCCCGCGAGCTGTCGGCCTCCTACCTGGACGACCGCGCCCGGCCCAGCCAGGTCCGCTGGGTCACCAACCAGAATTCCCGCTGGGGCTCCTGCACCCCCAGCGAGGGGACGATCCGCCTCTCCCACCGTCTTCAGGGCATGCCGGAGTACGTGCTGGACTACGTGCTGCTGCACGAGCTGGCGCACCTGCTGGTGCCGGACCACGGCCCGGCGTTCTGGGCCCTGCTGGAGGCCTACCCGCGGACCGAGCGGGCCCGCGGCTACCTGGAGGGCGTGGTCTCCGCGGCCCGGCTGCCGCACATCCCCGGCGCCCGGCACGCCGCCCCGGGCCCGACCGGGCCCGATCAGGCGGCCTCCTGCGACTGACGCCGCGGCGTCGCGGGAGTCGCGGTGGTGTCAGGGCCGGGGCAGCGCGGGAGCCACGGGCGGGCCGTCCGACCGTAGGAACGACGGAAGGGGGCGCGGGCCGATATGGCCCGCGCCCCCTTCCGGTGTCGCACCTCAGCCGGTCAGCTGCCGTGCCCGGGCCACCAGGTCGCGCACCGAGTGGTCGGTGAGCTCCGGCAGCCGGTCGTAGTCGAACCAGCGCAGGTCCAGCGACTCCTCGCTGATCAGCGCCTGGGCACCGGCCGGGGCCAGCGCGATGTACTGGACGTCCAGGTGGGTGTTCTCCGGCCGGTCCTTGCCGGCGCAGCGCACCAGGTGCCGGTCCAGCTTGGCCGGCACCGGGGTGCCGCCGCTCTCCAGCAGCACCAGGTCGGGGATGCCGGACTCCTCGACGGCCTCGCGCAGCGCGGCCGAGGCGAGGTCGCGGTCGCCGGGCTCGCAGTGCCCGCCCATCTGGAGCCACATGCCGACCTTGGGGTGCAGGGTCAGCAGCACCCGCCCGGCGGCCGGGTCGACGACCGCCGCGCTCGCGGTGATGTGCGCGGGCAGGCAGGAGCGGTACAGGCCGTCGGGCCGCGCGGCGAGGTGCTCCAGGTAGTCGAGCCGCAGCCGCTCCTGGTCCTGGTCGGCGGGCCGCCACCCGCCCAGCGCGCGGACGGCGTCCGCGTGCAGGCCGGAGGAGGTCTCGGTGGCCGTCATGCGGTGGGCTCGCCCTTCCCGTCGGTGCCGTCCTCGTCGGTCTTCGGCTGCTCGTCCTTCTTGGTGAGGTCGGGCTTGCCGGCCGCGGCCTCGCCGAGCAGCTTGTCGAGCGCGTCGAAGTCGATGCCGCCCTCCAGGTCGTCGGCGGAGCCCCGGTGGACGAAGGCGTCCGGGTCGTCCAGGTCGGCGGCGGTGGGCAGCATGTCCGGGTGCTCCCAGAGCGCGTCGCGGCCCTCGATGCCGCGGGCGTCGGCGAGCAGTGCCCAGAGCCGGGAGGCGTCGCGCAGCCGGCGCGGGCGCAGCTCCAGGCCGACCAGGGTGGCGAAGGTCTGCTCGGCGGGCCCGCCGGCCGCGCGGCGGCGGCGGACGGTCTCGCGCAGCGCGCCGGACTGCGGCAGGTGCGGCTCGGCGGCGGCGTGCACGACGGCGTCGACCCAGCCCTCGACCAGCGCGAGCGCCGTCTCCAGGCGGGCGAGCGCGGCCTTCTGCTCGGGGGTGTCCTCGGGCTGGAGCAGGCCGCCGGCCAGTGCCTCCTGGAGCGCCTCCGGGTTGGTGGGGTCGAGCTGGCCGACCAGCTCCTCCATCCGGGAGGTGTCGACCTTGATGCCGCGCGCGTAGGCCTCGACGGCGCCCAGCAGGTGGGCCCGCAGCCACGGCACGTGGGCGAAGAGCCGCTGGTGGGCGGCCTCGCGCAGGGCGAGGTAGAGCCGGACCTCGTCGGCGGGCACGCTCAGGCCCTCGCCGAACTCGGCGACGTTCTGCGGCAGCAGCGCGGCCTTGCCGGCCGGGGCGAGCGGCAGGCCGATGTCGGCGGAGCCGACCACCTCGCCGGCGAGCGCGCCGAGCGCCTGGCCGATCTGGGTGCCGAACATGGCGCCGCCCATCGAGCGCATCACGCCCATCAGCGGGCCGGCCATGGCCTGCATCTCCTCGGGCAGGACGCCGCCCATGGCGTTGCCGACCCGCTCGGCGACCGGGTCCACCAGGTCCTTCCAGACCGGGAGGGTGGCCTCGATCCACTCGGCGCGGCTCCAGGCGACGGCGGTGCCGGCGCCGGAGGGGAACTCGGTGGAGCCGTCGAGCCACAGGTCGGCCAGGCGGACGGCCTCGGCGACGGCGGAGCGCTCGGCCGCGCTGACCGAGCGGTCCTTGCTCTTGCCCTCGGCGGGCTCGGCGACCACGGTCTGGCGGGCGATGTTCGTGGCGAGGTCCCAGTTCACCGGGCCGCCCTCGAAGGAGAGCATCTGGCCGAGCTGCTGGAAGGCGGCGCCGAGGTCGCCCGGGTTCATGCCGCCGAACATCGCGGCGAAGGGGTTGTCGGCACCGGCGCCGCCGGGGCCGCCCGGGGCGCCGGGCATGCCGAAGAGCGCGCCGAAGGGGTTGCCGCTCCCGAAGCCGAACGGCTGGGGGCCGCTGTCGGACTGCTCCTGGTCCTTCTTCTTCTGCGCGTCGTCGGGCTTGGCCTTGCCGTCCTCGGGCTCCTCTGGCGGAACGCCGAATCCGAAGGGAAGGTCGCTCACGGGGTCCTCGATCCGGTCGGCCGTCATGCGGGTGTGGCGGGAAAGTCTGCGCCCGGGGCGGCGGCGGAGTGGGGGACTCGGGGCGGCTCCCGCGCGGCAGGCCCGCGCCGGGTGCACCACCGGGCCTTCGCCTCGGGCAGGATGGACGTACGTGACACACGTCCGTACGCACATAAAGCTAACCGTGGAGGATGGCCGGTGAGTTCCCCGCCCTCGGACGTTCGCTCTGGGCTGACCGGAGGAGAGACCGGAGGAGAGGACGCGTCGGACACCACGGCGTCGCCGCCTCCAGCCTACGGCGGACGGCCGCTGACCGTGGCGGTCACGGGCGCCGCGGGGGTGCTGGGCGAGCGGGTCGCCGCCCGGCTGGTGGCCTCGCCGCACGTGCGGAAGGTCCTCGCGGTGGACGACCGGCGCGGCGACGTGCCGGGCGTGCAGTGGCGGGTCCTCGACGTACGCGACCCGGCGGTGGCCGAGCGGCTGGCCGGGGTCGACGTGGTGGTGCACCTGGCGATGGACTTCGGCATGGAGTCCGACGCCCGGGCCCGCAGCGCCTACAACGTGCGCGGCGCCCAGACGGTGCTGACCGCGGCCGCGGCGGCCGGGGTGCACCGCGTGGTGCTGTGCACCTCGGCGATGGTCTACGGCGCGCTGGCCGACAACGAGGTGCCGCTGGCCGAGGACTCCGAGCTGCGGGCCACCGAGGAGGCCTCGCTGGTCGGGGACCTGCTGGAGATCGAGCGGCTGGCCCGCCGGGCGCCGCGCGCCCACCCGGGCCTGCAGGTGACGGTGCTGCGCCCGGCCGTGGTGGTGGGCCCCGGCGTGGACACCGTGCTGACCCGGCACTTCGAGGCGCCCCGGCTGCTGGTGGTGGCCGGCTCCCGGCCGTGCTGGCAGTTCTGCCACGTGGACGACCTGGCGGCGGCGCTGGAGTACGCGGCGCTGGGCCTGGTCGAGGGCGAGGTGACGGTCGGCTGCGACGGCTGGCTGGAGCAGGAGGACGTGGAGCGGCTGTCCGGGATCCGGCGGATGGAGCTGCCGGCCTCGCTGGCGCTCGGTACGGCCGCGCGGCTGCACCGGCTGGGCCTGACCCCGGCCCCGGCCGGGGACCTGGCGTACACGATGTACCCGTGGGTGGTGTCCGGCAGCCGGCTGCACGAGGCGGGCTGGCGCCCGGCGCACACCAACGAGCAGGTGCTGGCCGAGCTGCTGGAGCAGGTGTCCGGCAAGCACGCGGTGGCCGGGCGCCGGCTGGGCGGCAAGGAGGCGGCGACCAGCCTGGGGGCGGCCGGGGCGACGGTGGCGCTGGTCGGTACGGCGGCGCTGGTGCGCCGGGCCCGCAAGCGGCGGCGGTTCTGAGCGGCCGGTCCCGAGCGGCCGGTCCTGAGCGCCGGTCCCGATCGGCCGGTGCCGGACGGCGGGGCCCGGCCGGCGGGCGGCGCTCTCCCGCGACTTCTCACGATGCGAAATTCCGGAACCGTGATGCGGAAAGCACTTGCCCCGGAGCGTCCCGGATGGGGAATCATGGGGTCATGTCCGACAACCACGACCCCATCCGCCTGCTCGCCATCCGCGACACCCCGCTCTCGCTGGACGAGGTGTACGAGGCGGTCGGCGACGACGCGGCCGGCGGCACCACCGTCTTCGTCGGGACGGTCCGGGACCACGACGGCGGCAAGTCGGTCTCCGCGCTGGAGTACAGCTGCCACCCCACCGCCGAGCAGGAGCTGCGCCGGGTCGCCGAGAAGGTGGCCGCGGACTTCCCGGTCCGGGCGCTGGCCGCGGTCCACCGGGTGGGCCGGCTGGAGATCACCGACAAGGCCGTGATCGTCGCCGTCTCCTGCGCCCACCGCGGCGAGGCCTTCGCGGCCGCCCGCCGGCTGATCGACGACCTCAAGCACGAGGTGCCGATCTGGAAGCACCAGGTCTTCTCCGACGGCGCGGAGGAGTGGGTCGGCGCCGGCGACTGCTGAGACCGGCCCGGGCACGACGGAACCGGACCGGACGGCACGGCACGGCATGGAACCGGACGCGAGGGCACCGAGCCGGTCGGAACCGAACGGCACACCTCGCGCGTCCGTCGGGTCAGGCGCGCCGCGGTCTCACTCCAACGGGTCCGTGCCGGCGCTCCGGATACTCCCTGGAAGTGAGCCGATCGGCCGTCCCGTAACCCGGACGGCGCCGGCCGCGTTGTCCGCCGGAGTGGTTAATCTGCTCATAGACACGACGAGCTGGGAGTGCTGGTATGGGTGTGCTCGCCTGGTTGATCATTCCGGTTGTCGCCGTCCTGGTCGCCGCCCTCTGGGCGGGGTGGGCCCAGCGGGCCCCGCGGGCCACCGGCGATCCGGCCTCACTCGCCGAACACCGGCGCTTCATGGCCGCGATGGAACGCACCACCGCGGGCGCCGCCGCCCCGGGTGAGGGCTCCGGCCGGTAGCCCGGCGGGCGCCGCTTCAGGCACGTCCCGTACTGTCGAGGCATGCCACGCCGCTCCGCGACGATGCTCGCTGCCACCCTGCTGCTCATAGCGCTGCTCTGCGTCTCGGTGCTGATGAAGGTGCCGTACACGGAGATGAGCCCGGGGCCGACGTACAACACGCTCGGCAACCAGGGCGGCAAGCCGGTGATCAGCATCAGCGGGCACGAGTCGTACCCGACGACCGGGCACCTCAACATGACCACCGTCCAGGTCACCGGGGCCAAGTACGAGCCCAGCCTGGTCAACGCGGTGGTCGGCTGGCTGCGGGACGACGTGCTGGTGGTGCCGCACGACAACGTCTACCCCAAGGGGCAGTCGGACGCGGACGCCAAGAAGCAGAACGCCGAGGAGTTCGCCTCCTCCGAGGACAGCGCCCGCACCGCGGCGCTCAAGCAGCTGGGCGTGCCGGTCGGCAGCGAGCTGATCGTGAAGTCCGTCACCGCGGGCGCCCCGGCCGAGGGCCGGCTGCACGCGGGCGACCAGATCGTGGCCGTGGACGGCGTCCCGGCCGGCTCGGTCGAGCAGGTGGTCGCGGCGGTCACCAAGCACAAGCCGGGAGAGTCGGCGGTCTTCACCGTCGTGCCGCGGGTCAAGGACGCGAACGGCGTCGCCACGGCGGGCGGGAAGACCGACGTCACCGTCCCGACCGTCCGCGCCAAGGACCTCGACCCGAAGGCCCCCGCCGAGCGGGCGGAGCTCGCGGTGGTGGGCATCGGCACCGGGATCCGGCACACCTACCCGTTCCAGATCGACATCGGGCTGCAGGACGTCGGCGGCCCGAGCGCCGGGCTGATGTTCTCGCTCGGCATCATCGACAAGCTCACCCCGGGCGGCGACCTCACCGGCGGCAAGTTCGTGGCCGGCACCGGGACCATCGACGACGACGGCAAGGTCGGGCCGATCGGCGGCATCTCGATGAAGCTGATCGCCGCCCGGGACGCCGGGGCCGAGTACTTCTTCACCCCGTCCTCGAACTGCGCCGAGGCGACCAAGAACGTCCCGTCCGGGCTGACCCTGATCAAGACGGACACGCTGGACAGCGCGCTGAAGTCGCTGGAGCAGGTCCGGGCCGGGCAGACCTCCGCGCTGCCGTCCTGCGCCGCCAAGTAGCGGCCGGGCAGTCGGCGAGCAGTCGGCGAGCAGCGGCCGGGTGGTCACCGGGCAGCCGCCGGGCAGCGGTCGGGCCGTCGGCACGGGGCCTGCCGGGCAGCCGCCGGGGCGGCCGCCCGGGAACGTCGGCGGGAAGGCGTCAGGCGAAGGTCGCCAGCAGCGCGTCGGTCAGGCCGGGCACCAGGTCGGGGCCGGTCAGCACCTCGCGGGCGACGTCCTTGGAGCGCAGCCGCAGCGCGATCTCCTTCTTGCCGCCGCGGAGCACCGCGGCGGTGATCCGCACCTCCTCGCGCTTGGGGTGGTTGGCCACCCACTCGGCGAGCTGGGCGTCGGAGGCGCCGCGCGGGCGGGACTGCTCGGCGCCCGGGGGCAGCATGAGGCGCTCGACGACCAGGGCGCAGCCGGCCACGGAGTCGGGCCAGGCGATGGTGCCGAGGAACTTGTCGAGCTCCATGCCGGCCGGCAGCTCGTCCTGCTCGATCGGGGTCAGGCCGGGCTCGTCGCCGTCGGCGAGGCCGAGCTGCTTGGCGATCTTCGGGTTGGCCTTGCGCAGGGCGGCGCTGTCCACCAGGGCGAACAGCCGGGCCGGGAGGTCCCAGCCGAGGGTGGAGGCGTACTCGTCGATCTCCAGCGCGGCCCGGGTCAGCGGGGTGGCGGCCGGGAGCTTGGAGACGTCGTCGGGGGAGTTGTTCAGATCAGACGCGTCGGACATGCCTCAATCCTCACACGCCGGGCGGGGCGCGCTCGCCGGAAGGCCGCCGGGGGCGGTCGGGGGGTCGTCGCGGGGGTTGTCGCGGGCCGTCGGGAGGGCCGGGGGAGCCGTGGCGGGGACGGCCGGCGGCGGGCGGTCGTCGTAACCGTCTGCTAACGGTGGGAACTCGGCCAAAGCCTGGTTAAGTTGCTCTGACGACCGACCCCATTCAGACGACACAGCCGAGGTGCCACCGTGGTCTTCCAGATGCCCGAACGCTCAGGGCCGGGTTTCCGGCGCAGGGTAGGCCCGCCCTCCCGGCGGGCGCGGGTGGCCCTGCTGACCCTGGGCGTGCTCGCGGTGCTCTTCCTGCTGTTCGTCATGTTCGCGGGCTTCTGGACGGACTGGCTGTGGTTCAGGTCGGTCCACTTCTCCTCGGTGTTCACCACCCAGCTGTGGACGAAGATCGGCCTGTTCGGGGTGTTCGGCCTGCTGATGGCGGTGATCGTCGGCTTCAACATCTGGCTGGCGCACCGGCTGCGGCCGCCGCTGTCGGCGATGTCGGTGGAGCAGCAGAGCCTGGACCGCTACCGGTCGGGCCTGGCGCCGTTCAAGCGCTGGGCGCTGATCGGGGTCTCGCTGGTGATCGGCCTGGTGGCCGGCGCCGCGGCCTCGGGCCAGTGGCGGACCTGGCTGATGTGGACGAACTCGACCTCCTTCGGTGAGAAGGACTCGCAGTTCGGCATGGACGTCTCGTTCTACGCCTTCGACCTGCCGTTCTACGAGTTCGTGCTGGGCTTCGCGTTCAGCGCGGTGATCGTCTCGCTGCTGACCTCGGCGCTGGTGCACTACCTGTACGGCGGGCTGCGGCTGCAGGGCCCGGGGCGCCGGGCGAGCGCGGGCGCGCAGGGGCACCTGGCGGTGCTGCTGGGCGTGTTCGTGCTGCTGAAGGCCGTCGCGTACTGGCTGGACCGGTACGCGCTGGCGGTGAAGACCGGCTCGTACAAGGGCGTCTCGGGCTGGACGGGTCTGCGCTACGTGGACGCCAACGCGTTCCTGCCGGCCAAGACCATCCTGTTCTTCGTCGCGATCATCTGCGCGGTGCTGTTCTTCCTGACCCCGATCCGCCGCACCTGGGCCCCGGCCCTGATCGGCCTGGGGCTGATGGTGCTGTCGGCGGTGCTGATCGGCGGGCTGTACCCGGCGATCGTGCAGCAGTTCCAGGTCAAGCCGAACGAGCAGGCCAAGGAGACGCCGTACATCCAGAAGAACATCGACGCCACCCGCCAGGCGTACGGGATCGCGGACGCGCAGACCACCCAGTACACCCCGCAGGGCACCACCAACGCCGACGCGCTCAAGCCGGACGCGCAGACCATCGCGGACATCCGGCTGCTGGACCCGAACGTCGTCTCGCCGGCGTTCCAGTCGCTGGAGCAGCAGCGCAACTACTACGCCTTCCCGAACACGCTGGACGTGGACCGCTACGGCACCGGGCAGGACAAGCAGGACAGCGTGATCGGCCTGCGTGAGCTCGACCTCAACGGCGTGCAGCGCAACTGGATCAACGACCACTTCAAGTACACCCACGGCTACGGCGCGGTGGTCGCCAAGGGCAACCAGGTCGACGACAAGGGCCAGCCGGTGTTCACCGAGTCGGGCCTGCCGGCCACCGGCACGCTGGGCGACTACCAGCAGCGGATCTACTACGGCGAGAAGACCACCACGTACTCGATCGTCGGCGGCGCCAACAAGGAGATCGACTACACCGATCCCAAGACCGGCCAGAACGCCGAGTACACCTACTCCGGCGGCAGCGGCGTCTCGCTGGACAACCCGCTGACCCGGGCCGCGTACGCGGTGCGCTTCACGGAGCCGCAGATCCTCTACGCGGGGGCCATCACCGACGGCGCCAAGGTCATCTACAACCGCACGCCGAAGGAGCGGGTGGAGAAGGTCGCGCCGTGGCTGTCGATCGACGCCGACCCGTACCCGGTGGTGCAGGACGGCCGCGTGGTCTGGGTGCTGGACGGCTACACCACCTCGGACGGCTTCCCGTTCTCCTCGAAGACGACGCTGGGCGCCGCCACCAAGGACTCGCTGACCAACCAGCGCGGTGAGCTGCTGACCGCCGCCAACCAGGTCAACTACATCCGCAACTCGGTCAAGGCCACGGTGGACGCCTACACCGGCGAGGTGAAGCTCTACCAGTGGGACGACAAGGACCCGGTCCTGAAGACCTGGATGAAGGCCTTCCCGGGCACCGTCGAGCCGAAGGCGGACATCCCGCAGACGCTGCTGCCGCACCTGCGCTACCCGCAGGACATGTTCAAGGTGCAGCGCGACCTGCTCGGCCAGTACCACGTCACCGACGCCAACTCCTTCTTCAACGGCAGTGACATCTGGCAGGTCCCGGTGGACCCGAGCAGCGACACCAAGCAGGTCCAGCCGCCGTACTACGTGACGGTGCGGATGCCGGACACGAACACCGCGAACTTCTCGCTCACCAGCACCTTCGTGCCCAACCAGCGGCCCAACCTGGCGGCCTTCATGGCCGTCAACGCGGACCCGGGAGACGACTACGGGAAGATCCGCATCCTGAAGATGACGGGCGAGAGCGGCGCCCCCGGCCCCGGCCTGGTGCAGTCGAAGTTCAACTCCCGCCAGGAGGTGGCCAACCAGATCTTCGCCCTGAAGAGCGGCGGGGACGCCGAGCTGGAGTACGGCAACCTGCTGACCCTGCCGGTCGGCGGCGGGCTGCTCAACATCGAGCCGGTGTACGTGCGCGGTCGCGGTGCCAAGTACCCGACGATGCAGAAGGTCCTGGCGGTGTACGGGGACGACAACGTGGCGTTCGAGGACACCCTGGAGGCCGCGCTGAAGAAGGTGTTCGGCGGGGCGCCCCCGTCGACCACCCCGATCGTGCCGTCCACGCCGGGTACCGGGACCGCTCCGACCACCACCCCGACGGCACCGGCGACGCCGGCGCCGGGCGGGACGATCTCGCCGGAGCTCCAGAAGGCGCTCTCGGACGCGGAGAAGGCGTACGGCGACAGCCAGACCGCGTTCAAGAACGGCGACTGGGTGGCCTACGGCAACGCCCAGAAGGCGCTCGGCGACGCCCTGAAGGCCGCGGAGGCGGCCCGTGGCGGCAACCCGGCGCCGGCCCCGGCCGGCACTCCCGCCCCGGGCGCCACCGGCGGCGGATCGCCCAGCCCGCAGCCGTAGTCCGCGGAGGCGGCCGCTGAGCTGCGGTAACCGTTTTCCGTTCCACCCCGCGCCCGTGCTATGGTTTAACCACCGACGCGGGGTGGAGCAGCTCGGTAGCTCGCTGGGCTCATAACCCAGAGGTCGCAGGTTCAAATCCTGTCCCCGCTACAAAGGCCAGAGGCCCGGAGGATTCTTCCTCCGGGCCTCTGGTGTTTCCCGCGCCGCTCCCGGGCCGTTCTCGTCCGGAAGCGGCGGGAACCGCTCCGGTACTATCGACCGTCGCCAAGGAGGACGGCAACGGGGTTTGTGGGGTTGACGTGTCGGGAAATCGACAAAGCGCCGAAGCAATTTCGTCGGCTTCGGGTCGGCCCCGCCGGAATTCGGCCGGGGCAGGTGTACGCGGGTACTGGGTGATGCGACGATGGGACACATGGGGGACGGTGCACGGCCGCTGACCGGCCGTCGGGTCCGGCGCCTCCCCTGGGAGTCCCCCCGGACGCACGCCGGGGCACGATGCCGCGACACTCTGGGGGAGCGGGAGTCGGCATGAGGCTGATCGGCAAGTCAGGCGCCAGGTCCTCGGCGGCCGCCGAGGCGGACACCGACGCCTGGGCGGAGAGCGCCGAGCGTACGGCCAACCACCCCGGAGCCCTGCCCGCCCAGCGCACCAGCGGACTGTCCGAGCGCCCCCCGACCCAGGGCTACGGGCCCGACAGCCTCGTCCACGTGTCGACCCGTCAGTTCGCCGCCGCCGTCGGCGCGTACGGGGAGCAGCCCGGCGGGGAGCCGGGCGCCGGCGCCGCGATCGACCCGGCCGGCCTCGACTCGACCAGCTTCGAGACCGCCCTCGCCGCCCGCGAGTCCGCCGCGCTGGAGGCCCGCCACCGGCAGGCCGCCGACGGTGGCGACCCGGACGCCGCCTGCCGGCTCGGCACCCTGCTGCTGCGCCGCGGCGAACTGGAGGACGCCGAGCCCTACCTGCGCGCCGCCGCGGCCGCCGGGGTGCGCGCCGCCGCCAACAACCTCGGCGTGCTGCTGCACCAGCAGGGCCACCGCGCCGAGGCCGGGCAGTGGTGGCGCCAGGCCGCCGTGGCCGGCAGCGCGCCGGCCGCGCACGCGCTCGGGCTGCAACTGCGCGACCAGGGCGAGGAGGAGGCCGCCGAGTACTGGCTGCACTACGCCGCCGACCACGGCCACCCGCTGGGCGCCTACGCCCTGGGCGACCTGATGGAGCACCGGCGGGACGTGCGCGCCGAGCGCTGGTTCAAGGTCTCCGCCGACGCCGGGCACCGGGAGGCCTCCTACCGGCTGGCCCGGATGCGCGAGGCCGCCGGGGACAAGGAGACCGCCGAGACCTGGTACCGCACCGCCGCCGCCCGCAGCCACGCCCGCGCCGCGCTGCGCCTGGGCGTGCTGCTGGAGGAGCGGGCCCGCACCGACCGGTCGCTGCTGGACGAGGCGGCCCGCTGGTACCGGCAGGCCGCGCAGAACGGGGAGCCGCGCGCGGCCTGCGCGCTGGGCTTCCTGCTGCGCGACTCCGGGGACCTGGCGGCCGCCGCCGAGTGGTGGCAGGAGGCCGCCGAGGCCGGGGACGGCAACGCCGCCAACGCGCTGGGGGCGCTGCACGCGAGCCGCGGCGAGGCCGCCGCGGCCGAGCGCTGGTACCGGGCCGCGCTGGACGCGGGCGACCAGAACGGCGCCTTCAACCTCGGCCTGCTCTGCGCCGGCACCGGCCGCGAGCAGCAGGCCGAGCAGTGGTACCGCCGGGCCGCGTACGCCGGGCACCGGGAGGCCTGCAACGCGCTGGCCGTGGTGCTGCTGCAGCGCGGCGACGAGTCCGGCGCCCAGCCCTGGTTCTCCAAGGCGGCCGAGGCCGGCAGCGTGGACGGGGCGTTCAACCTCGGCGTGCTGCACGCCGGGCGCGGCGAGCAGCAGCAGGCCCAGGAGTGGTACGCGCGGGCCGCGGCCGAGGGGCACGGCGAGGCGGCCCTGCAGCTCGCGGTCGTCCAGGAGCAGCGCGGCAACCTGGGCGGGGCGCTGGAGCGCTACCGGCAGGCGGCGGCCGGCGGCTCGGCCGAGGGCGCGTTCCGGCTGGCCTCGCTGCTGGACCGGCGCGGGGACGCGGACGCCGAGGCCGAGCACTGGTACGCGCTGGCGGCCGACGCCGGGCACCGCCGGGCGCAGGTGCGGATGGGTGTGCGGGCGGCCGAGCGCGGGGCGCTGGAGATCGCCGAGAGCTGGTACCGGCGGGCCGCCGAGGCGGGCAGCCGCAGTGCCGCGTTCAACCTGGGGCTGCTGCTGGCCCGGCAGGACAGCGAGGCCGAGGCGATGCTCTGGTACACCCGGGCCGCCGACGCCGGGCACGGCCGGGCGGCGCTGCGCCTGGCGCTGCTGGCGCTGCGCCGGGGGGAGCCGATGCAGGCGGAGAACTGGTGCCGGCGGGCGATCGACTCCGGGCCGGCCGAGGTGGCGGAGCGGGCCGGGCGGCTGCTGGGCGCGCTGAACGCGGAGTTGAGCGCGTAGCGGGGCAACCGGGCGGCTGGGGGCGGCGGTTCGGCCGGGGCGGCCGGGGGTAGCCGGGAGGCAGGGGGCAACCGGCGGGCTAGGGGCGGCAGTTCGGGCACAGGCCGCGGTAGGTGACCTCGGCGGCGGTGACGGTGAAGCCGAAGCGCTCGGCGGCGGGGAGGGCGGCGAGCGGGTCGCCCTGCGGCTGGACGTCGCGGATCGCGCCGCAGCCCGAGCAGATCAGGTGCTGGTGGGCGCGGTGGGCGTTGGGGTCGTAGCGCTTGGCGCGGCCGTCGGCGGCGACCTCCAGGACCTCGCCGAGGGCGACGAGTTCGCCGAGCGTGTTGTAGACGGTGGCGCGGCTGATCTCCGGCAGTCGGGTCGTCGCGCGGGCGTGCACCTCGTCCGCGGTGAGGTGGACGTGTTCGCCGTCCAGGACCTCGGCCACGACCCGGCGCTGCGAGGTCAGCCGCCAGCCTCTCGCGCGCAGTCTCTCCAGCAGGTCGCTCATGCCCTCCAGAGTAGGTCACGCTCCGAGATTGGTTCCAGTATTGACTTGGACAAAGTCCAAGTTAGGATCGTGTCATCACGACCGGATACCGCGGAGGCACTCCCATGACGACCCAGGACGAGCTGCGCCCGACCCTGACCACGGAGGCGGGTGCCCCCGTCGCCGACAACCAGAACACCGAGACGGCGGGCCCCGGGGGCCCGGCGCTCATCCAGGACCAGCTGCTGTTCGAGAAGCTCGCGCACTTCAACCGCGAGCGGATCCCGGAGCGCGTGGTGCACGCCCGCGGCGCCGGCGCGTACGGCACCTTCACCGTGACCGCCGACCTGACGCCCTGGACCCGGGCGGCGTTCCTCTCCGAGGTCGGCAAGCAGACCGAGACGTTCCTGCGCTTCTCCACGGTGGCGGGCAACCTCGGCGCGGCCGACGCGGTGCGCGACCCGCGCGGCTTCGCGCTGAAGTTCTACACCGAGGAGGGCAACTACGACCTCGTCGGCAACAACACCCCGGTGTTCTTCATCAAGGACGCCATCAAGTTCCCCGACTTCATCCACACCCAGAAGCGCGACCCGTACACCGGCTCGCAGGAGGCGGACAACGTCTGGGACTTCTGGGGCCTGTCGCCCGAGGCCACCCACCAGGTGACCTGGCTGTTCGGCGACCGCGGCATCCCGGCCTCGTACCGGCACATGAACGGCTACGGCTCGCACACCTACCAGTGGCAGAACGAGGCCGGCGAGCACTTCTGGGTCAAGTACCACTTCAAGACCGACCAGGGCATCCGCAACCTCACCCAGGCCGAGGCCAACACCCTCGCCGGCGAGGACCCGGACAGCCACCAGCGCGACCTGCGCGAGTCGATCGAGCGCGGCGAGTTCCCCAGCTGGACGGTGCAGGTCCAGATCATGCCGGCGGCCGACGCGGCGAACTACCGCTTCAACCCCTTCGACCTGACCAAGGTCTGGCCGCACGCCGACTACCCGCCGATCGAGATCGGGAAGCTGGAGCTCAACCGCAACCCCGACAACGTCTTCGCCGAGGTCGAGCAGTCGGTCTTCTCCCCGGCGCACTTCGTGCCCGGCATCGGCCCGTCCCCGGACAAGATGCTCCAGGGCCGCCTGTTCGCGTACGCCGACGCCCACCGCTACCGGGTCGGCATCAACGCCGACCACCTGCCGGTGAACCGTCCGCACGCCACCGAGGCCCGCACCAACAGCCGGGACGGCTACCTGTACGACGGCCGCCACGGCCGGCAGAAGAACTACGAGCCGAACAGCTTCGGCGGCCCGGTGCAGACCGGCCGTCCGCTGTGGGCCGCGACCGCCGTCGACGGCCTCACCGGCAACCACGTCGCGCCCTCGCACGCCGAGGACGACGACTTCGTGCAGGCCGGCGACCTCTACCGGCTGTTCTCCGAGGAGGAGAAGCAGCGCCTGGTCGCCAACCTGGCGGGCTTCATCGCCAAGGTCTCGGCCGACCGCGAGGACATCGTGGAGCGGGCGGTCGACAACTTCCGCAAGGCCGACGCCGACTTCGGGCAGCGGCTGGACGCGGCGGTCCGGGAGCTGCGCAAGCAGTAGCCCCGCGCACCCGGGCGAGAACGGCGGGCCCCGGTGACCTGCTCCCACAGGTCACCGGGGCCCGCGCACGCCTCGGCCCGAGGATCCGGCTCAGACGCCCAGCCGGCGCAGGGCCTCCTCGTGCAGCAGGCCGTTGGAGGCGACGGCGTCGGCGCCGCCGGGGCCGGGGACGCCGTCCAGACCGGTGAAGCGGCCGCCGGCCTCCTCGACGATGATGCAGTTGGCCGCCATGTCCCACAGCGACAGCTCGGGCTCGGCGGCGATGTCGACGGCGCCCTCGGCGACCATCATGTAGGACCAGAAGTCGCCGTAGGCGCGGGTGCGCCAGCAGGCGCGGGTGAGGTCCAGGAACGGGTCGAGGCGCCCGCGCTCCTCCCAGCCGGTGAGCGAGGAGTAGGAGAAGGAGGCGTCCTCGATCCGGGAGACGCCGGAGACGTGCAGCCGGGAGGCCTTGGCCAGGCTGCGGCCGCCGAACGCCCCGAGGCCCTTGGCCGCCCACCAGCGGCGCTGGAGCGCGGGGGCGGAGACCATGCCGACCACCGGGCGCTCGACGCCGTCCGGGCCGTCCTCCAGCAGGGCGATCAGGGTGGCCCAGACCGGGACGCCGCGGATGTAGTTCTTGGTGCCGTCGATCGGGTCGATCACCCAGCGGCGCGGGCCCGAGCCCTGGAGGCCGAACTCCTCGCCGAGGACGGCGTCGCGCGGGCGGGCGCGCTGGAGCACGCTCCGCACCAGCTCCTCGGCGGCCTTGTCGGCGTCGCTCACCGGGGTGAGGTCGGGCTTGGTCTCGACCTTCAGGTCGAGGGCGCGGAAGCGCTCCAGGGTGACCGAGTCGGCCGAGTCGGCGAGGACATGGGCGAGTCGGAGGTCGTCGTGGTAGTCGGCCATGCCCGAAACCCTAGCCGCTCAGTGGGCCGTGCCGCTGAGCTGGAGGCCGATGACGCCGGCGATCACCAGCGAGATCGAGACCAGCTTGAGGACCGAACTGGTCTCGTCCAGGAAGACCATGCCGTAGATCGCGGTGCCGGCCGCGCCGATGCCCGTCCACACCGCGTAGGCGGGGCCGACCGGCAGGGTCTTCAGCGAGAGGGTGAGCAGGCCGAAGCTGCCGAGGGCGAACACGCAGAAGCTGATGGTGGGCCAGAGCCTGGTGAAACCCTCGCTGAGCTTGAGGTTGATCGCGAAGCCGGTCTCCAGCAGGCCGGCCAGGACCACCAGGGCCCATGCCATCGCGTGCCCTCCCTGTCGATCGGGGGTCGGACCGGGTACGGTCCGACCTTCCTATGATCGCCAGGTGAGCCCGCTCCGACACCTCGAACGGGCCACCGGCGCCGAACCCGAGGACGGGCCCGGCGCCGCCGGGCTCAGTCGAGCTCGCCCTCCTTGCTGGCCAGCAGCCGGCGCAGCGAGTAGAGCCGGGCGGCCTCGGCGTGGCCCTCGGCGACCCAGGCGTCCAGCGCGCAGTCCGGCTCGTCGTGGCTGCACGCGCGCGGGCAGTCGACGGTGCCGGGCTCCAGGTCGGGGAAGGCGAGGATGACCCGGGACGGGTCGATGTGCGAGAGGCCGAAGGAGCGGAAGCCGGGCGTGTCGATCACCCAGCCGGGGTTCAGCGCCTTCTTCGAGCCCGGCTTGGCGCCGGGCGGCGGGGGCAGCCGCAGCGCCAGGGCGGAGACGGTGGTGTGCCGGCCGCGGCCGGTCACCGCGTTGACGCGCCCGGTCTGCCGCTGGCGGTCCGGGACGAGCGCGTTGACCAGGGTGGTCTTGCCGACGCCCGAGTGGCCGATGAACACCGTGGACAGCCCGCGCAGGTGCTCGCGGACGGCCTCGGCGCCGGTGGTCTCCAGCTCGTCGCGGCGGGTGACCACGTACGTGATGCCCAGCGGGGCGTACGAGTCCAGCAGCGTCGAGGCCGGCGCGAGGTCGGACTTGGTGAGCACCAGCAGCGGCTCCATGCCCGCGTCGTAGGCCGCCACCAGGCAGCGGTCGATCAGCCGGGGGCGCGGCTCCGGGTCGGCCAGGGCGGTGACGATCGCCAGCTGCTGGGCGTTGGCGACCACGATCCGCTCGTACGGGTCGTCGTCGTCCGCCGTGCGCCGCAGCACCGAGCCGCGCTCCTCGACCCGGACGATCCGGGCCAGGGTGTCGGCGTCCCCGGAGAGGTCCCCGACCAGGTTGACCATGTCGCCGACGACGACGCCCTTGCGGCCCAGCTCGCGGGCCTTCATGGCGACGACCTCGCGCTCCTGCTTCGTCCCCGGGTCGACCAGGCAGGTGACCCGGCCGCGGTCGACGGTCAGCACCATCGCCTCGGCGGCGTCCTCGTGCTTGGGCCGGATCCGGGTCCGCGGCCGGGACCCCCGGCGGGCGGGGCGGTTGCGGATGTCGTCCTCGTCGGCGTCCTTGCCGTAGCGGCGCATGTGCTCAGTCTCCGCTCAGACGCCCGCCGTCGCTTCCGCCGCTTCGCCGAGCAGTTCGGCCCACATCCCCGGGAAGTCGGGCAGGGTCTTGGCGGTGGTGGCCACGTTCTCGACCTCCACGCCGGGGACGGCGAGGCCGAGGACGGCGGCGGCGGTGGCGAGGCGGTGGTCCTCGTAGGTGTGGAAGACGCCCCCGTGCAGCGGGCGCGGGCGGATCCGCAGACCGTCCTCGGTCTCCGTGACGTCGCCGCCCAGGTCGTTGATCTCCTTGGCGAGCGCGGCGAGCCGGTCCGTCTCGTGCAGGCGCAGGTGCGCGATGCCGTACAGGTGGGACTCGGAGTCGGCGAGCGCGGCGACGGCGGCGATCACCGGGGTGAGCTCGCCGACGTCGTGCAGGTCGGCCTCGATGCCGTGGATCCGGCCGGTGCCGGTGAACTGCAGGCCCTCGTCGGTGAACTCGCAGGCGCCACCCATCCGGGTGTAGATCTCGCGCAGCTGGTCACCGGGCTGGGAGGTGTGCTTGGGCCAGTCCCGCACGGTGACCCGGCCACCGGTGACCAGCGCGGCGCCGAAGAACGGCGCGGCGTTGGAGAGGTCCGGCTCGACCACCAGGTCGCGGCCGATCACGGCGCCCGGGGTGACCCGCCAGACGTCCTTCTCGCCGCCGTCCTCGGGGGCGTCGACCTGGGCGCCGGCCAGCCGCAGCATCTCCACGGTCATCCGGATGTGCGGCAGCGACGGGACCGGGCCGCCGACGTGGCGGACCTCGATGCCGTGGTTGTACCGGGCGCCGGAGAGCAGCAGGGCGGAGACGAACTGGGACGAGGAGGAGGCGTCCAGCTCGACCGGGCCGCCGTCCAGCGAGCCGGTGCCGTGCACCGTCAGCGGGAAGGCGCCGCGGCCGCCGTCCTCGATCCGGGCGCCGAGCGCGCGCAGGGCGTTGATCACGCCGTGCTGGGGGCGCTCGTAGCAGCGCGGGTCGCCGTCGAAGTGCACCGGGCCGTCGGCCAGGACGGCCAGCGGGGGCAGGAAGCGCATCACGGTGCCGGCGTTGCCGACGTCGACCGAGGCCGGGCCGAGCAGCGCGGGGGCGGGGATGACCCGCCAGGCCTCGCCGCCGCCGGTGCCGCCGGAGTCGTTGTTGACCTTCTCCTCGATGGTGACCCCGAGGGCGCGCAGGCCGTCGGCCATCAGCTGGGAGTCGCGGCTGCGCAGCGGGCGCCGCACCCAGCCCGGCCCGTCGGCGAGGGCCGCCAGCACCAGGGCCCGGTTGGTGACCGACTTGGAGCCGGGGATGGTGACGGTGGCGTCGACGGGGCTGGTCGCGACGGGGGCGGGCCACAGGGTCTCGGTCATGGGGCAAGTCTAGGGGCCGTACGGAAACGTTCTCGGCGCGCGGCCGGGCGGCGGGAGGCCCGGTGGGCTCACTGCAGGGGCTGGAGCAGCCAGGCGGCGCCGAGGGCGAGGCAGGCGAGGGCGACGAGCAGGAAGACGGTGACCCAGGCGAGGGCGGGGACGTGGGTGAGCCGGGCGAGCTGGTCGGCGTCGGAGTCGCGGGCCCAGCCGATCCGGCGCTGGTGCTGGAGCTCCAGGACGGGGCGGACGGCGCCGAGGAGCAGGAACCAGCAGCCGAGGTAGGCGAAGCCGGCCTGGACCTCGGCGCTGCCGAACCAGGAGACCAGGAAGAAGGCGCCGCCGGCGACCAGCACGGTGAGGAAGCCGAAGGCGTTGCGGATGCGCAGGAGCAGGGCGAGCAGCAGCACGATCGCCAGCCAGAGCAGCAGGGTGATCCGGTCGGCGGCGAGCAGGGCGGCGCAGCCGAGGCCGAGCAGGGCGGGGGCGGTGTAGCCGGCGGCGGCGGTGAGGACCATGCCGGGGCCGGTGGGGCGGCCGTAGGAGAGGGTGAGTCCGGAGGTGTCCGAGTGCAGCCGGATGCCGGCCAGTTTGCGGCCGGTGACCAGGGCGATCAGGCCGTGGCCGCCCTCGTGGGCGATGGTCACGGCGTTGCGGGCGACGTGCCAGAGCGGGCGGGCCAGGACGGTGAGCAGGGCGGCGGCGCCGGTGGCCAGGACCAGCCAGCCGGGCGGGGCGGCCTGGGTGCCGGTCACCTGGTTCCACAGGTCGCCGAGGGTCTGGTCGTTCGCGTTCATCGGGGTCTCTCCGCCTCCGTCCGTCGTACCGGGCCGCCGTGTGGGCCGTTCGGGGCAGCCTCCCATGCGGGGACGGGCGGGAGGCAGGGGGTGGTTCTGGTCCGTGGATGAACAGGTCCTGAGGAGCGGCGGCATGGCAAGCTGGCCCGCATGTGCGGTCGGTTCGCAGCGAGCAGCAAGCCCGGGGACGTCGTCGAGCTGTTCGGCGTCGAGCACTGGGACCCCGAGGAGACCCTGGACCCGAACTGGAACGTCGCGCCGACCAACAGCGCGTTCGTGGTGCTGGAGCGGCTGGGCCGGGAGCGGCCGCGGCCGGTGCGCCAGCTGCGGGTGCTGCGCTGGGGGCTGGTGCCGCAGTGGTCGAACTCCGCCGAGACGGCGGTGAAGATGATCAACGCCCGGTCGGACACGGTGCACGAGAAGCCCTCGTACCGGCAGGCCTTCGCCGCCCGCCGGTGCATCCTGCCGGTGGACGGCTACTACGAGTGGCAGACGGTCCCGGGGGAGCGCGGCAAGGCCCGCAAGAGGCCGTACTTCGTGTCCCGGGCGGACGGTGCCCCGCTGGCGCTGGCCGGGCTGTACGAGTTCTGGCGCAACCGGGCGGTGCCGCCGGGGCACCCGGAGGCCTGGCTGGTGACGTTCACGATCGTCACCACGGACGCCGAGGAGCTGCTGGCGCCGATCCACGAGCGGATGCCGCTGTTCCTGGACCGGGGGGACTGGGACGAGTGGCTGGACCCGCGGCTGACCGACCCGGACGGGCTGCGCCGGCTGCTGATACCCCCGTCGCCGGGCGCGCTGGTGGCCACCCCGGTGTCGCCGGCGGTCGGCAGCATCCGCAACAACGGCCCGGAGCTCAAGGAGCCGTGGGCCGAGCCCGAGTACGAGACCACCCTGTTCTGAACCGCCTGTTCCGACCTTTTGCGAACGTTCCGGGAGACGTCGAGATGAGCACCACCGAACCGGTCCGCACCGAAGCGGTCCCGACCGGGGCCGGGGAGGCCCGGATCAGCTACCACCGGGCCGCGAAGCCGGTGGCCGTCCTGGCCCTCGGCCACGGCGCGGGCGGCGGGATCGAGGCCAGGGACCTGGTGGCGCTGGCCGCGAAGCTGCCGGCCCGGGGGATCACCGTGGCGCTGGTCGAGCAGCCCTGGCGGGTGGCGGGCCGGAGGCTGGGCCCGGCGCCGAAGACGCTGGACGTGGGCTGGCGGCCGGTGGCCGAGCGGCTGGCCGGGCAGGGGCTGCCGCTGGTGGTCGGCGGGCGCAGCGCGGGGGCGCGGGTGGCCTGCCGGACGGGCGCGGCGACCGGGGCGGTCGGGGTGGTGGCGCTGGCGTTCCCGCTGCATCCGCCGGGCCGGCCGGAGAAGAGCCGGGCCGAGGAGCTGCTGGGGTCCGCGCTGCCGACGCTGGTGGTGCAGAGCGCGGCGGACCCGTTCGGCGGGCCGGTGGAGTTCCCGGAGCTGCCGCAGGGGCACGAGCTGGTGGCGGTGCCGTACGGCAGCCACGGCTTCGAGGTGCCCAAGCGGGCGCCGGTGGGGCAGGACGAGGTGCTGGACCTGATCTGCTCGGCGGTGGGGGACTGGGTGCTGCGGCTGGTGTGAGGCCGTGGGGCGGTCCGGCTCCGGCTCCGGCTCCGGGGCCGTGAGCAGGGAGTTTCCATTCGCTCACTCGTGCGAGTGAATGGCGCCCGGGGACGGGAATGCGGGCGGGGCGCGTGTGGTTGTCGTCTCCGTCAGCAGGAGTCACCGGTGAGAGGCAGGGCAGATGGGTTCGATCGCGTGCCCCGAACGGCCTGAGGAGCGCGAGGCCACCGCGGCGTTCGCCCCCTCCTGGTCGGACTGGATCGACGCGGGCGAGAAGCCCGTCAGCCCGATATCCTCCATTTCTGGGCGGCCCGCCGTGGGCCGTGCCCGTCATGCCGAGGAGGTGGGTCCGGTCGTCGGGACCGAGCACGAGGCCGATCCGGGCCGTGGCCCGGGCGACGCCCTGCCCGCGGGCGAGGCGCTCACCGGTGAGGAGCTGGCCGAGGCGATCGGTGAGGACACCTACCGGGTGTCGGCGGAGGAGAGCGAGGAGGCCCGGCGGGAGCGCTTCGAGCGCGACGCCCTGGGCTACCTGGATCCGATGTACTCGGCGGCGCTGCGCATGACGCGCAACCCGGCCGACGCGGAGGACCTGCTCCAGGAGGCGTTCGCCAAGGCGTACGCGTCCTTCCACCAGTTCCGTGAGGGGACGAACCTCAAGGCCTGGCTGTACCGCATCCTCACCAACACGTTCATCAACTCGTACCGCAAGAAGCAGCGGGAGCCCCAGCGCACCGCGGCGGAGGAGATCGAGGACTGGCAGCTGGCCCGGGCCGAGTCGCACATGTCGACCGGTCTGCGCTCGGCCGAGACCCAGGCGCTCGACCACCTCCCCGACAGCGATGTGAAGGACGCGCTCCAGGCCATCCCGGAGGAATTCCGGATCGCCGTCTATCTCGCGGACGTAGAAGGCTTTGCGTACAAGGAGATCGCGGACATCATGGGTACTCCCATCGGTACGGTGATGTCCCGGCTGCACCGCGGCCGCCGTCAGCTGCGCGGCATGCTGGAGGATTACGCCCGTGAGCGCGGGCTCGTCCCGGCCGGCAGCGGGGCAGGGCAGGAAGCGAAGGGCTCGGGCTCATGAGCTGCGGCGATCCGCACGAAACCGAGTGTGGCGAGGTCCTCGACCACCTCTATGAATTCCTCGACAACGAGATGGCCGAGGGTGACTGCGCCAAGTTGCGGGTGCACTTCGAGGAGTGCTCACCCTGCCTGAAGCAGTACGGGCTGGAGCAGGCGATCAAGGCGTTGATCAAGCGTTCCTGCGGGTGCGACGACACCCCGACCGACCTGCGCAGCAAGGTGCTGGCCAGGATCGACTCGATCCGGGCCGGGCAGCGCTCGGGCGAGCAGGTGGTGGTCGCCGTGGAGACCACCGTCGAGCTGCACGTCGAGTCGGCCCGGCCGGCGCCCAGGCCGGGCGGGGCGGGCGAGGCGGAGACGGCCGGGCGCTCGGGCGCTCCGGTCGAGGCCGGCGCCCCCGCGGAGTGACGACCCGTCGGGCGAACGCCCGTACGGCGGCCGACTCCTTGGTCGACCGCCGGGGGCGGTAGCCCCGCGGCCCGCCGGCGAGGGCGGGCCGGACGGTTCGGGCACGTCCGGGCGGGTGTCGGGCGGGTCCAGGGCAAGGGCAACAGCGGCCCCGGGAGTACACACTCCCGGGGCCGCTCCCGTTCTGCTCGCATGCGCCGTCACTCGTTCGAGTGAGCTGGCGGTGCGCCAACTGCGCCATTGCGCCATCATGCGTCCCCATGTCCGGAGGGCGGCCTATTCTCCTGACGGACACTCACCGTCGGTCCGCCCGACGCGCTGAGGCAACACGGGGTCCGTACGGCGGGGAGGTCGAGATCGCTACCGACTGTGGAGGCTCGACCCTGCCGCGAGGGGCGGCGCGCTACCTGGTGGTGGTGCCGGTGGCGGCGCTGTGCTGCCTGGTGCCGCTGCTGCCCGCCGCGGCCGCCCCCGGGGGGCCGCACTGGCTCGGCGCGCCGGTGGACTGGCCCAAGGTCGCGCTGCTGGCCTTCCTGCACGGCTGCTGGGAGTCCCTGGCCCAGGGCCTGCCCACGCCCTGCCTGGTGCTGGTGCGCCGACTGCTGCGCCGGCCGGCGCTGCCCGAGCGGACGCCCGCCCGGCCCGGGGTGAACACCTTCTTCCCGGTGCTGTTCGCCGGGGTGCTGATGCTCCCGCCGGCCGCCGCCGCCCTGGTCGCCGCCCCGGCCGCGCTGCTCGGCGGACCGAGCGGGCGCGGCTGCCGCCCGCGCCAGCTGTTCAACGGCTCCCAGCTCGCGCTGTGCGCCTTCGCCTCCTCCGTCGCCTTCCACCTGCTGCACGGCCCGCAGCTGCTGCTCGGCTCCCGCTTCCCGGCCGCACTGCTGCCCGGATTCGCCGCCGTCGCGGTGTTCTGCCTGGTCAACGGGGTGGTGGTGGGCGTCATGCTGATGCTCAGCGAGGGCCGCCGGCCCGGGGTGCTGCTGAGCGGGGCGCACGCGTCCTGCGGGCTGCCGGTGCTGGTGCACGCGGCCGGCGGGCTGATGGTCGCGGTGCTCTGGCAGGGCCCGTACGGCGCGTTCGCGGCGCTGCTCGCGCTGCTGCCGCTGTCCATCTCGGCCTGGGTGTTCGCCCAGGGCCAGCGCGAGCGGGACGCCCACCAGGCCACCGTGCAGTCGCTGGTGCAGGCCGTGGAGATCAAGGACTCCTACACCCGGGGCCACAGCGAACGGGTCGGCCGGGCCTCGGTGCTGATCGCCACTCAGCTCGGCATGGAGGCCGAGCGGCTGCGCACCCTGCGCTTCGCGGGCATCCTGCACGACGTCGGCAAGCTCGGCGTGGCCACCGAGCTGCTGCGCAGAAACGGTCCCCTGACCGAGGCCGAGCGCCGGGCGGTGGAGATCCACCCGGTGTACGGGTACGAGCTGGTGCGCGGGATCGACTTCCTCGGCGAGGCGCACGCCGGGATCCTGCACCACCACGAGCGGCTGGACGGCCGGGGCTACCCGAGCGGGCTGGCCGGCGAGCAGATCCCCGAGTTCGCCCGGATCATCTCGGTCGCCGACGCCTTCGACTCGATGACCTCCACCCGCTCCTACCGGCGCGGCCGCCCGGTCGGCGAGGCGGTCGCGGAGCTGGAGCGCTGCTCGGGCAGCCAGTTCGACCCGGTGATGGTGCGGGCGCTGATCGACGCGCTGGCCGGGTACGACTGGCAGCCGGTGGTGCACTCCGAGGACTCCATCGAGGCCGTTCCGGACATCCCGCTCGGGGTGCCCGAGCCGGTCCGGGCCGCCCCGGGCCGGGTGCCGCCCCAGGGCGGCGGGACCGTCCCCGCGGCCGGGCAGCCGTGAGGGCCCCCGGGCGGGCGGCTGCCGGGCGCGCGGCCTCCGGTGGCGCGGCCTCCGGTGGTGCCGGTGCCGCCGCCGGGCGGGAGCTGTTCGGGCCCGGGGTGTCCGGGCCCCGGGCGCTGCGGCGCGTGGTCCTCGGCCGCGCGCCCTGCGGGCGCACCGCGCGCGCGGTGCACGCGGCGGCCGCCGCGCTGCTGGCGCTCGCGCTGGGCGCCATCGCGCTGCGCGGGGTCGCGGAGCCCCGGGTCGCGCTGGCGTTCACCGTGCTGATCGCGCTCGGCGAATGCGTCCGCATCACCCTTCCGGGGGATCGGGAGCAGGCGCCGATCGGCGCGGCCGGTGCGCTGGCGTACGCCCTGCTCGGGCCGTTGCGCGGGGTGCCGACCGCGCACGGGACGCTCCAGGTGGTCGCGGTGACCGGGGCCGGCCTGCTGCTGGGCCGGCTGGCCGGCCTCGTCCTGCCGGACCGGGCCCTGCCGGACGGCCCCGGGCGCCCGCACCGCCGTCCGCCCTGGGCCGACCCGGCCCGCCGCGACGGCGCCGCCCGCCGGGTGCTCGCCGTCGGCTTCGCGGGCGCCGTCTTCCAGCCGCTCTACAACGGCGGCATGGTCGACCGCTTCTCGCCCGAGGGCCCGGCGTACGGGGTGTTCCTGACCGCCGTCGCCGCGCTGGCCGCGCTCTGCGACGCGACCCTGGCGGCGCTGCTGCGCCGCTCCGGTGGCGGGCTGCGGTTCCCGGCGGCGCTGGAGGACGAGCTGCGCTCGCTGTTCGGCATCGGCTCGGCGATCGTCGCCACCGGGATGCTGGTCAGCCTCGCGGCCGGCGAGGTCGGGCTGTGGGCGCTGCCGCTGTTCTGCACCCCGCTGCTGCTCGCCCAGGTGTCCTTCCGGCGCGCCGCCGCCGTGCGGGCCACCACCGGGCAGACCATCGCCAGCCTCGCCCGGGCCACCGAGGTGGCCGGGTACACCCCGCACGGGCACGCGCGCCGGGTCGCGGACACGGCGTGCGCGCTGGGCCGCGAGCTGGGTCTGGGCACCCGCGAGCTCGCCCTGCTGGAGTACGCCGCGCTGATGCACGACGTCGGCCAGCTGTCCCTGGTCGAACCGGTGCCGGACGGCGCCACCGCGCTGCTGCCCGAGGCCGAGCAGCAGCGGATCGCCCGCCTCGGCAGCGAGGTGATCAGCCGCACCGGGGTTCCCCGGCAGGTCGCCGAGCAGGTCGCCCGGCTGGCCGACCCGTGCACCGGGCCCGCCTCGGGCGACGGCCCGGTGCCGCTCGCCTCCCGGATCATCCGGGTCGCCAACGCCCACGACGACCTGCTCACGGCGGCCCGCGGCCGGGGCGTCGGCGAGGCCGTCGGGCGGCTGGAGGCGCTGGAGGCCCTGCGGCTGGGCCGGGGCCGGGTCTACGACGCCCGCGTGGTGGACGCCCTGGCCAGGGTGGGCGGCTAGGGCCCGTCCTCGAACTCGGGTCCGCGGGGCCCGTACGGCCGGGCGGAGCAGGGTCCGCGGGCCCGTACGGCCCGGGCCGTCGGCCGCCGCCGCGGGGCCCGGGATGCGGGTTCCGGCCGTCAGGGGTTGAGCGGGCGGCATCGGACAGGCAGGCTGGGGAGGGGCGGGCCCCAACCTCGGCGGTGGGGAGCGCGGGCGGGGGCGGGCGTGGTTGGATGCGGTCGTAGCGTGGAACACCGACCCGGGGCACCGGGCCCGGGCGCCCTCCGAGGCGGTACGGGCACGGTGGCACGGGATTTGAGCGGACGACGACGGCAGGGACGAACGTGAGGATCTTCCACCGGGCACGGCACCGGCCGTCCGCCACCTGGCGGCAGACGACCGACCGGGCCTTCACGCTGATCGGCGACGGCCGCTACGAGGACGCCGGCGCCCTGCTGGTGATGGCCGCCGACCTGGAGCCGTGGCTCTCCGACTCCTGGTTCAACCTCGCCCTGCTGCACAAGTTCCGCCGGGACTGGGAGCAGGCCCGCTCGGCCGGCCTGCGCGCCGTCGCCCTGCTGGACCGCGAGCACGGCGCCCCGGACTGGTGGAACCTCGGCATCACCGCCACCGCCCTCCAGGACTGGCCGCTGGCCCGCCGCGCCTGGCAGGCGTACGGGCTGAAGCTGTCCGGCGGCCCCGGCGCGCAGCCGGACGGCCCGGTCAGCCTGGACCTCGGCACCACCCCGGTGCGGCTGTCCCCGGACGGCGAGTCCGAGGTGGTCTGGGGCCGCCGGCTGGACCCGGCCCGGATCGAGGTGCTGTCCATCCCGCTGCCCTCCTCCGGCCGCCGCTGGGGCGAGGTGGTGCTGCACGACGGCGCCCCGCACGGCGAGCGGGTCACCGACGGCGTCGCCTACCCGGTGTTCGACGAGATCGAGCTGTGGGCGCCCTCCCCGGTGCCGACGTACGTGGTGCTGCTGCAGGCCGCCACCGCCGGGGACCGGGACGCGCTGGAGCGGCTGGTCGCCGACGCCGGCTACGCGGCCGAGGACTGGACCTCCTCGGTGCGGCTGCTGTGCCGCGCCTGCTCGGAGAGCCGGATGGCCTCCGACGACGGGGTCGCCGCCCACCACGACCCGCACGACGACGGTGACGCCGCCCACCCCGGCCACCTCAGCCACCTCAGCCAGGGCGGTGCGGCCGGGATGTCCTGGCTGGTCGAGCGCGAGTGCGGGATCGCCGCCCCGGCCCATCTGGTGCGCACCCTGCTGGACCGCTGGGTCGCGTCCGCCCCGGGAAGCCGGGCGTACCGGGACCTCGAAGAAGTGTGCTGAGTACCCTGGTGAGGTAACGCGTACACCGACGGAAGCGGAAGACATGGCGGAGCAGGCCGAGCAGCACGAGCACGAGCACGACGTGGAGGGGACGGCGGCCGAGACGCCCGTGAAGGTGATCGGTGAGGAGCCCGACCTCAGCAAGGGCACCGCCCGCCCGATCACCGTCGTCGGCAACCCGGTGCTGCACCGCGAGGTCAAGGACGTCACCGTCTTCGACGGCGAGCTGTCCGCGCTGATCGACGACATGTTCCAGTCGATGTACGCCGCCGAGGGTGTCGGCCTCGCCGCCAACCAGATCGGCGTCGACCTCAAGGTCTTCGTCTACGACTGCCCGGACGACGAGGGCGTGCGCCACATCGGCCACGTGATCAACCCCGTGCTGGAGGAGTACCCGGCCGACCGCCGCCGCGTCCTGGACGACGGCAACGAGGGCTGCCTCTCCGTCCCGACCGCCTACGCCGAGCTGGCCCGCCCGGACTACGCCGCGGTCACCGGCGTCGACAAGGACGGTCAGCCGATCCGCGTCGAGGGCACCGGCTTCTTCTCGCGCTGCCTCCAGCACGAGACCGACCACCTCTACGGCACCCTCTACATCGACAAGCTGTCGAAGCGGGACCGCAAGGACGCCCTGAAGCAGATGGCCGAGGGCACCCCGAAGTACGCGACCGTGGCGAACGACTGACGGTCCGTCGCACGCGAGGGCCGGGACACCAGCGGTGTCCCGGCCCTCGGCGTTCCGTGGGGCGGCCCGGTACGGGGGAGCGGCTCAGGACTCGCCGTGCTGGCCGCGGGAGAAGATGGTCGGGCTGCCGGGGAGCTCCGGGTTCGCGCCGAGGTGGTCGGCCAGGTCGCGCACCCCCTCGGCGAGCGAGACCGCCGGCCGGTAGCCGAGGCCCTGGAGCTTGGAGATGTCGCCGACCAGCCGGTAGGTGTCGTCCTCGATCTCCGGGATCACGCTGACCTCGGGCGTGACGCCGGTGGCCTCGCCGATCGTGTTGACGAGGTCGCGCATCGAGACCTCCGTACCGGAGCCGATGTTGAACACCTCGCCCAGCTCGGCCCGGTCGGCGATCGTCAGCAGCCCCTGGACCAGGTCGGTGACGTGGACGAAGTCGCGGGTCTTCCGGTCGATGTCGCCCACGATCTGGATGGGCTGGTGGTTGAGGTGCCAGCGCAGGAACCGGCCGACCTCGACCATCGCCTCGTGCGGGTTCTCGCCCGGCCCGTAGACGCAGAACGGGCGGCCGACCACCACCGGCAGACCGCAGGCGCGGTGGAGCGCCAGGCAGGTGATCTCGCCGCTGAGCTTCGACGCGCCGTACGGGACGAAGGGGCGGGTCGGGTGGTCCTCGTCCATGGGGAATTTCCGCGGAGTTCCGTAGACGGACGCGGACGAGACGTAGACGACCCGGCGGACGGACGCCTTGAGGAGGGCCTCGGCGAAGATCAGGGTGCCGAGTGCGTTGATCTCGAAGTCGAGGCGCGGCTGCGTCACCGACAGCGTGCCGTTCGCGTTCGCGGCGACATGGAAGACCAGGTCGGCGTCGTCCACGGCCTCGGCGACGGCGTCGACCTCGCGGATGTCCAGCAGGTGCAGGGTGGTCCCGGACGGCGCCGAGATGCTCGTCGCGGTGCGGGCGTTGTCGATGATCGCCACCTCTTTCCCGAGAAAGAGAAGGGCGCTGGTCAGGTGCCTTCCGACGAAACCCAATCCGCCCGACACCAATACCTTGTCGTATTCTTCGAGCATATTATCGATATATCAAGCCTCGAACATATTCGCGATCCGGGAATTCGGAATCGCGTCCGTCCGGGTGAAAATCAGGCGGACAGGTGTTGCCCCGGTTCGTGTTGTCCCGGTTCCTGGCGCTCCGGCTCGGGGTGTTCCGGCTCGGGGTGTTCCGGCTCGTGGTGCTCCGGCTCCGTGTCGAAGGCGCGGAAGAGCGAGAGGTCGGGGGTGCGGCCGCGGATCGCGGTCCAGGCCTCGTCGAAGTCGCGCCGGACCCCGGACGGCGGCCACGGGGCGGGCCGCAGCTCCGGGGGGAGGAGCGGGTCGAGCTCCAGGGCATGGGTGAAGGCCTCGGCCAGGTGCAGCGCGGTGGCGACGAGTTCGACGGAGCCGCGGTCGGGGCCGAGGGGCTCCTCGGCCAGTGCGTCGGCGAGGGGCCGGTAGGCCTCGACCGTCCCGGCCGCGGGCCAGAGCTGCTCGGCGGTGGCGGCGGGGCCGGTGAAGCCCCGGCCGGTCAGGCGGGTGGCCTCCGCCGTGACCAGGTAGGCGTCGACGGTCGCCGCCGAGGCCTCGGCGGCGAGTTCGTCGAGCAGGTCGTGCGGGCTGACGTAGGCGCCGGGCGCGAGCGGGGCGGCGCCGAGCCGGGTCAGCGCGGTGCGCAGGGCGTCGCGTTCCGCCCGGTGCCGCTCGGGGACGGAGAAGGTGTAGAGGCGCCAGAGCCCGTCCCAGGGGGCGCGCCCGGCGTCCTGGGCGTAGGCGAGTGCGACGAACCGGACGTCCAGGTCCGAGCGGAGCCGGCCCGCGTCGGTCAGGACGAGCCGGCCCTTGCGGCCCCGCCCCTCCTGCCGCAGGACGCCCGCCGCCTCCAGCCGCCGTACGGCCAGCCGTACCGGCTGGTCCGCCAGGCCGGCCGCCGCGGCGACGTCGTAGACGTAGTCGAGCGGGGCGGTGCCCTGCGGGTCGAAGCAGGCCTCGACGACCGTGCGCGGCGCGGGTCGGTACGGCGCGGCGTTGTCTGCGGACACGGGAGACCTCGGTTCTCGATCACGGGGCCCGGGTGGGGCCGTCCGGTCAATGTGCCACATCCGGCACGCGGGGCCTCAGGCGCCTTCCCAGGGGTAGCCGTGGCGGCGGAAGGCCGAGGCGATGGCCGCCTTCCCGCCCTCGACGTCGTCGTCGAAGAGGACCCGGCCGACCGGTGACTCGATCCGCACCTTGCCGCCGTGGCGGAAGACGCCGCCGACCTGGTCCCGGGTGATCACCCGGCTGTCGTCGCCCTCGACGACGGTGATGCTCTCGTCCGAGATGCGCAGCGTGGCGGCGTGGTAGGTGACGAACATCCCGACCACGAGCCCGACGGCGGCGAGCGCCACCGGTCGGCCGATCGCCATGGCCGGGGAGGTGAACGAGCCCAGGAAGCGCACGGTGTCCGCGTAGGGGATCGGGTGCCGGGCGGCGAACTGGAGGAGCCACGGGACGGCGAAGCCGAGGCCGGCGCCGACCGCGCCGCAGAAGGCCCAGATGACCACCTTGGTGTCGAGGGGCATCCGGAGCTCGGTCACGGCGGACTGGGCGCCGGTATCTTTCGTCATATAAACGACCGTAGCAGATTCGATAGTTTCAGGGCGTGGTCGGAGGCGCTCCGGGACGGGGCGGCGGCCCCGGTGTCACGTTTCCGACGGCTCCCCGGTCCATCTGTCGGGCGCGGTGGCCGCAGTCCGTGCCGCCGACCGAGAGAGGGGACATGACCATGGAGACCCTGACCGTCCGACGCGTCATCGCCGCACCGATCGAGGACGTGTTCGACTGGTGCGCCACCACCACCAACTACACCCGCTCCCCGCTCATCCTCCGGGCCCGCCTGGCCCGGCCGGGCGCCGGTGCGCCGTACGGCGTGGGGGCGGTACGGGTGCACACCTGGGCGATCGGCTGGTTCCGCGAGCGGGTCACCGCGTACAACCGGCCGTACGGCTTCGACTACACGGTCGAGCGCAGCCTGCCGCCGTCCCGGCACGAACTCGGCCGGATGACCTTCACCGAGGTCCCCGGCGGGACCGAGGTCGCGTGGACGACCACCTTCCAGGTCCGCCTGCCCTTCGGCGCGGCCCTCACCCGGGCCCTGGCCAAGCCGGTCATCGCCCACACCTTCGGCCGCATCCTCGCCGCCGCCGACGCCGACCTCACCGCCGGCCGCCGGCGGGCCGGGAACGGCGACGCCGGGTGACGGCGCGCAACGACAGAGGTGCCCCGCACGGCCGAGCCGTGCGGGGCACCTCTGTCGTTGCGTGTGCTTCTTAGCTTGCCGTTTAACCCTGGTGTGCTTGGTGTTTCTTGATCGTCTTGGCGCGTTTGACGGTCTTGCCGACGTCATGGCGCTTGGCTCGGTGCTTGTTCTTCGAGCCTGGAGGCCGTCC